>JAFXCU010000222.1 GCA_017521345.1 Ruminiclostridium sp.
GAACAGGCGACCCGCCAGACCGTCCATGCCGACAAAGAAGCAGAAGACAGCGGGAGCCACGCCGAAGCTGATGACATCGCACAGGGAGTCCAGCTGGATGCCGAAGGCCTTTTCGTCGTTGGTACGGTTCTTCTTGGTTCTGGCCACGGTGCCGTCAAAGGCGTCACACAGGCCGGAGAAGACCAGGAAGAAGGCTGCGTGGAAGAAGTCCCCCTGGGCGGCGTAGTACATACCGCTGACGGCGGAAAGCAGGCTGGCGTAGGTCAGAATGACTGTGTAATCGTAGAATCCGATGAAACGTGACATGGCGTTACTCCTTCTTCGTTTCGGGTGGTTGTTTGGTCAGGATAGCCCGGAGGCGGGCGTTGTGGGCGTGGAAGTCTCCCAAATAGAAGGAGACGGCAAAGCCCAGGAAGATGAGGATGACGGACAGGACAGACTGGGGGTCCGGACCCAGGACACAGCTCTCATTGAGCATATTGGGGATCATGGCCAGAAACAGGCCGAATACCACGGAAAAGGTGGCGGTGTAGAACCGACGGAAAAGGGCGGTCATGGCCTGGGAGATGGCGATGCCGCCGGCGGCCACCCCGATGATCATGGGTGCCAGAACAGAAATGTCAAAATTTGCCAAGGAATGGACATAACATTCATAGTACCCCAGGGTAGACAGGACTACCGCCGGGTCCAGGCCGGGAATGATGGCGGTGGCCACCACAGCCACCCCCAGGAAGATGCACTGGGCCAGGTTGGGGTCGGTGACGGTGGGGAAGAGGGTTGGGTGGGCGTTGAACATCCAGAGCCCCAGCAGAATGGCGCCCAGGATCACCAGCCAGTACCGGCGGGAGAAGCCGTTTTTTCTGACCTCCCGGTAAAACAGGGGGATGGTGCCCAGGATGAGCCCCAGGAAGCAGAACCGGGTGGGCATCTCGTAATGGGTCAGGCAGAAGTTGATGACCTTGCTGAAGAGCAGAACGCCTGTGCCCATGCCCAGGAGGATGGGAAACAGGAAACGTACGTTTTGCTTAAAGTGCCGGAGTAGGGTGCCCAGGGCCTCCAGGGTCTGGTGATACAGGCCCAGGAGAATGAGCAGGACGCTGCCGCTCAAGCCAGGGGACACGCCGCCGATGCCGGCCACGATGCCTTTGAGAAAGTTTACCATGGGAATTGCCTCGATTTAGTAGAATGCCAGGAAGTAGCCGCTGTCCCGGAGGGAAACCATGTCATCGTCAGCCAGGATCACGTGGTCGTACAGGGTGATGTCCAGCTTGCGCAGGACCTCGTGGACATAGCGGGTGGTGGAGATGTCCTCGTCGGAGGGGGCAGCCATGCCGCTGGGATGATTATGAGCCAGAACCACAGCAGTGGCGTTGAGGGACAGGGCGGCGGTGGCGATCTGCCGGACGCCGATGTCCGTGCCCAGGGGCGTGCCCTCGCTGAGCTTTCGCACGCCCAGGAGCTTCAGTTTGCCGTCAAAGCAGGCCAGGAAGGACATCTCATTTCTGGCCCCGAAAAAGTAGGGGGCGAAGATCTCATGGAGGTCCCGGCTGCTGCGAAGGATGGTGTCCGGGTCGGTCCGGGAGGCCAGATACTTGGCGGCCAGGGCGGGGACCAGCTTCAGCAGGATAGCGGTGTTTTCGCCCACACCGGGAACGGTGAGCAGCTGTTCCGGCTCTGCATCCAGAACACCGGCCAGGGAGCCGAAGGTGTCCAGCAGGGCGTGGGCGGTGGGATTCACATCTCCCTGGAGGCGGGAGTAGAAGAGAAGGAGTTCCAGGGCCCGGACCTCGGAGAAAGCAGACAATCCGCCCTGTAAAAACTCCTGTTTCATGCGGTTTCGGTGGCCGTCGTGGGTACCCATAGAGAGGCTCCTTTCTTCGGTATCTTATCCTATCATCATACCGCTTTTTTTGTCCTTCCACAAGTACAAGTTATGGGACAGAGGGACAAAATCGGGAGAAAGACGCTGACAAATTTTGAAATGTATGGTACAATACCCCCAATGAATTTGACACCCGCGGGAAACCGTGAACCATAGGAGGAACCACCGCCATGCGCATGAGAAGAAAGAAGAATTTAGGCCCCCGTATGGAGAACTGCGCCGCCTGGCAGATCAAGGACCCCAAGGCCCTCCGGGGCAACTGGCGCTCCCTGATGCCTGAAGCCAAGGAGCTCCGTCTGGAGCTGGGCTGCGGCAAGGGCCGCTTCACCTGCCAGACCGCCGCCAAGAACCCTGACATCCTTTTCGTGGCTGTGGAGCGTGTCCCCGACGCCATGGTCATGGCCATGGAAAAGGCCAGAGACATGGGCCTGACCAACGTGTTCTACATCGACGCCGATGCCGCCCTGCTGCCCGAGTTCTTTGCTCCTGAGGAAGTGGACCTGATCTACGTGAACTTCTGCGATCCCTGGCCCCCCAAGCGCCATGCAAAGCGCCGCCTGACCCACCGGAACTTCTTAAAGCTCTACCGTGAGGTCCTGAAGGAGAAGGGCCAGATCCATTTCAAGACCGACAATGCTCCCCTCTTTGAGTTCTCCGTTCTGGAGTTCCCTGCCGCTGGCTATGAGCTGGAAGAGGTCACCCGTGACCTCCATGCCAACGGCATCTGCGGCATCATGACCGACTACGAGGAGAAGTTCCACAACTTGGGCACCAAGATCAACCGGTGCGTGGGCATCAAGGGGGAGCTCCCTCCTGAACCCGAACAGCCTGAGGAAGAAGAGCCTTCTGCAGAAGAAACTGAAAACTGAAGATAAAAAAGCGGCACTCCTGATGGAGTGCCGTTTTTTCGTTCTTATCGGTGGAACAGGGTATTCTGAATGGTGCGCAGGACGCTCATCACCAGGTCGATCAGGGTCTGGAACAGATCCATCACCTGCCCGAACAGGCTTCGGCTGCCGGGGTCGGGAGCTGCCTGGTAAGGCTGTTCCGGGCCGCTCTGGGGACCGAAGGGGCCGGGCTCGTTGGGGTCGGTGCTGTAGCCGGGACCGCTCTGGTAGTTCTCACCGCCCTGCTGGCTGGAGCTGCCGCCGGGGGGATCAACGTCTTCCTCGTCGTCTTCCTCGTCTTCGGCCTCCATAGCCTCTTCCATCTGTTGTTGGTACCAGTTGGAACCTGGGCGGTGCCAGAAGAGGAAGGGATGGAACCGCAGGTCAGGGTTGTCACCGGCGGTCTTTTTGGCAAAGAACTGATCAAACCGGATCCGATCCACGATGTTCAGGGCGATGAAGGCCAAGGCGATCCACCACAGGTTGGCCAGCAGTGTGAAGAAGATGCCGGACAGGATGGAGCCGATGGTGATGGAGTGGACCTTGCCGCCCGCAGGCAGGAAGCCCAGGCCGTCCTTTTCGATGGGGGTGAGATTGTCCTCGTACCAGTCGTCCAGACCTTCAAAGAGAGTCAGGATGGCCTTGTCGGCGTTCCCTTCCTCCCAGAAGGTGGTGTTCAGGTGCTCCCGGAAGAGGTTGGGCAGGTCGGCGCTGGCCTCTACGTAGCTCACCAGGTCGGCGCCGTAGGTGACATACCAGCTCTCGGAGTTGGTGTCCAGGAAGAGGAGCATGTCCCGGGGACCCAGGTGGATGTCCAGGGCCGTCTCCTCGGCATAGCTCTGGATATCCCGGCCATTCAGGTAGGAGACCGTCTTGACCGCCACCAGACTGCCGTAGGTGTTGTCCAGGGTCAGGTTTTCCCGGGCCATGGTGTCGATGGTATCGGCGGAGAAGAGCCGGGCACTGTCAGAGATCCAGCTCAGGTAATAGTTCAGGTTGCTCTCGCCGGAGTTTCGGTCAGCCTCCTGGTGAACGGTGGGCTGGTCAGACGTGTCATAGGCGCGGGTGTAGCCCCACACGCAGCACAGGGCCACCACCAGAAGGGAGATCACCACGGCGACAGATGTTTTTTTGAAAAATTTCATAGGAACCTCCATGCGCCCTTGGGCGCGGGGTCAAAAGTAGGGGCTCAGCCCCGCAGGGAGAGGAGCTTCTGCTTCAGCTCGCCTTCGATCTTCACCAGTTCGGCCTCGGCCTCCCGGCGCTTCTGGGCGCCTTCGGACTGGATCCGCATGACCTCATCCAGGGACTCGATGAGCTGCTGGTTGGTGTGGCGGAGGGTCTCCAGGTCCACGATGGAGCGCTCGGCCTCCCGGGCGGTCTCGATGGTGCCCATTTTCAGCATATCGGCGTTCTGCTTGAGCAGGTTGTTGGTCATCTCGGTAACGGCACTCTGGGCGGCGGTGGCCTGACGGGCATGCTCCAGACCCAGGGCCAGGACCATCTGGCTCTTCCACAGGGGAATGGTGTTGACCAGGCTGGACTGGATCTTTTCGATCATCAGAGTGTCGTTGTTCTGGAGGAGCCGGGTCTGGGGACCCATCTGGAGGGAGATCATCCGGGTGAGCTCCAGGTCGTGGATCTTTTTTTCAAACCGGCTGCAGAGGTTGGCCAGGTCGTTGCAGGCCTGGGCGTCTGCCTGGCTGCCGGTGCGGGCAGCCTGCTCCTGGAGGCTGACCAGCTGAGTGGTGCGGACGGCCTCCAGCTTTTTCTTGCCGGCGATGATGTACATGGTCAGTTCTTTCAGATATCGGGCGTTGAGCTCAAACATCTGGTCCAGGTTGGCCACGTCCTTCATGAGGGTGATCTGGTGCTGCTCCAGGTTCTCTACGATCTTGTCCACGTTGGCAGAGGCCTTGGCGTAGCCGGTGCGGAGGGTCTCCAGCTGGCTCTTCTTTTTCTGGAAGAAGCCGAAGAGACCTTTCTTCTCCTGGGCGGCGGGGTCGAAGCTCTGGAGCTCCTTCACCAGGCCGGTGAGGGTGTCGCCGATCTGGCCCAGATCCTTGGTGCGGATCTGCTGAAGGGCATTTTCAGAGAACTCCGACACATTTTTCTGGGCGGCGGAGCCGTACTGAAGGATCATGTTGGCGTCGGTGACGTCGATCTTCTGGGCGAACTCCTCCACGGCTTTCCGCTCAGCCTCGGACAGGCGGCTCTCCTCCAGGTCACTGGAGGGCAGAGGGGCCTCCTGGACCTGGGGCACAGAGGGGGCTGCCGGAGCCGGGTCGGCCAGGGGGGAGTTGGGGTCCAGAGTCAGGGTAGGAATATACTCGTCAGCCATAGGGGTATCCTTTCTGCGGGGGGCGGTTCAGCTTACTCCTCCATCTGGGGGCCTGCCAGACCCTCCTGAGCCAGCAGGTTTTCCATGACGGTGATGTCCGAGGCGATGTCCATGGCCTCGTCCCGGAAGAGGGCGTCCAGCTGCTTGTGGAAGGAGGACACGATGGTGGCCATCATGGTCTCGATCCGCTCCTTGGTGCTGTCGATGTTCTCGCCGGAGATGCCGGTGGCATCCATCCGGTCATAGGAGTTGAGAAGTTTCAGAGTGGTAGGCAGGTAGTAGATCATGAACTTGCGGATCTGGCCCTGCTTTTCAGGGTGCTCGATGACGTGGTCGAAGATCTTGGCGGTGGCGTCCTCCAGCTGGTCGATCTGCTGGGAGATGGTCTCGTCCTCGATGGCGTCGTTGAGGCGGCGCATCTCACTGATGGCCCGGTCCTTCTCCAGGATGAGGGCGTCCAGGGCGGGGTCCCCGGTGGTCTGGGGCTCCTCAGGGGCAGGTTCCTCCTGGGGTTCCTCTTCCTGGGTCTCCTGGGGGGCCTCCTCTTCGGGTTCCTGGGTTTCAGGTTCGGGATCGGGCAGTTCATATTCTACGGTGGGCCAGATGCCCTTGGCCACAATGAAGGCCAGCGCCGACAGGAGGATGACCGACACATAGTCAGAGACCCGGTACAGGGGATGCACCAGGGTATAGACCACCCAAACCAGGGCGATGGCGTAAATGGGGGCGACAGAGCGCTTTTTGAATTTCGCCATGGGGCACGCAGTCCTTTCCAGAAAATTGCAAAACGGCACAATACTTGTACATTATAGTATTTTACCGTTCCGAACATTCCATGTCAAGGTTTCCTTGCCATTGACAGGGAGGAAAAAGACAGATAGAATAGGAATAGCGTTAGATTTTGTTCCCTTTTGGACGGGGCCGCCTTTTTTTCAGGCAAACCCCGGCCAAAAGTCTATCTTCATGCGGCGGGCCCGGCGGGCCGTCGCCGTGGGGGCCGATCCGGGGAGAGGGGAGACCCACAGCGGTCCCGGGGCTCCTGGGCGGGGAAGCAGACCCCGCCGCCGCTTGGGGTATCCTATGCACCCGCCCCCTGTTTTGTGTTTGCCATCCCGGCAGGTTTCGTCAGGACCGCCGGCTGATTTCGTGGAAAGGAATGATTGTTCGTGATCAAAATTGCACCTTCGATTCTCTCTGCCGACTTTGCCAACCTGGGCCGTGATGTCCAGCGTGTGTCCACTGCCGACTGGCTCCACGTGGATGTCATGGACGGCATGTTCGTCTCCAATATCTCCATCGGCGTGCCTGTGGTGAAGTCCCTGCGGAAGGCCACCGATATGTTCCTGGATGTCCACCTGATGATCGAAAAGCCCGTGCGCTACATCGACCCTTTGCCGATGCCGGTGCCGACCTGCTGTCCATCCATCTGGAGTCCGACATGCCCCCCGGCATCCGGGCCGCCCTGGACGCCATGGACAAGAAGGGGGTCAAGAAGGGCATCGTCCTGCGGCCCATCACCTCTGCCGAGGCCGTCCTTCCTTATATTAAGGATGTGGACCTGATCCTGGTGATGACCGTGGAGCCCGGCTTCGGCGGCCAGAAGTTCATGGAGGATCAGCTGCCCAAGATCGCCGCCATCCGCAAGTACATCCAGGAGTTCAACCCCAGCTGCCACCTGGAAGTGGACGGCGGCGTGGACCCCAAGACCGCACCCCTGTGCATCCAGGCCGGCGCCGACGTGCTGGTGGCCGGCAGCGCCGTCTATGGTGCGGCTGACCCCGCCGAGGCCATTCGTACCCTCAGAGGTGAATGATGGAGTATTTTCCCCCAGCCTTAGAAAAATTGGTGGAGCAGTTTGCCCGCCTGCCCGGAATCGGCCACAAGACCGCCCAGCGACTGGCCTTCTTCGTCCTGTCCCTGCCCGAGCATGAGGTGGAGACCTTCGCCCAGGCGGTGGTCCACGCCAAGGAGTCCATTGCTCTGTGCCCCGTCTGCCAGAACCTCACCGAGGGAGACGGCCTGTGTCCCATCTGCGCCAGCGAGAAGCGGGAGGACGGCCTGGTCTGCGTGGTGGCGGACCCCAAGGACGTCATCGCCATCGAGCGGGCCCGGGAGTACCGGGGCAAGTACCACGTCCTCCACGGTGTCCTGTCCCCCATGAACGGGGTGGGCCCCGACGACCTGCACATCAAGTCCCTCCTGGAGCGGGTGGCCCAGGGTGAGGTCCAGGAGATCATCATGGCCACCAACCCTGACACCGAGGGCGAGGCCACGGCCATGTATCTGTCCCGGATGCTCAAGCCCTTCGGGGTGAAGGTCACCCGGCTGGCCTACGGCGTCCCCGTGGGCGGACATCTGGAGTACGCCGACGACGCCACCCTCATGCGTGCCCTGGAAGGCCGCAGAGAGATGTGATCAAAGATTTGCCCTAAAGGGGCCTCGCCTCTGGCGGGGTCTCTTTTTAAATGGGAGGAACAGATGCAAAATAAAACA
>JAFXCU010000223.1 GCA_017521345.1 Ruminiclostridium sp.
ACCGGTGAACTGGGGGATGTTGTAGAGGATCACGGGAGCATCGGGCAGAGCGTCGATGACATCCTCATAGTAACCCAGGATCTCGTTCATGGAGAACTTGTAGTAATAGGGGGGGATCATGGACACGGCCATAGCACCGGCATCCAGAGCATGCTCGGCCAGCTCAATGACCTCCTGCGTGCGGATGGTGCCCACGTGGGAGATGACGGGAACCCGGCCGTTAGCGGCCTTCAGGGTGTGCTCCAGAACCTTCTTGCGCTCATCCAGCGTCAGCAGCAGGCCCTCACCGGAGGAACCGCAGCAGTAGAAGCCTTCCACGCCGTCCTGGATCTGCAGCTCCACGATCTGCTCCAGAGCCTCATAGTTGACGCCCTGACCCTTTTCATAGGTGGGGGTGATGAGGGCGGACCAGATCTTGCGGAACTGTTCGGGCTTGGTGTTTACCATGCAGTCCAGCCTCCATCCACAACGAGATTAGAGCCGGTCATGAAGGAGGAAGCTTCAGAGGCCAGGAAGATCAGGGAGCCGTTGTACTCGTTCTCGCGGGACATACGGCCCATGGGCATACGGGCGCAGAAGTTGCCCTGGAAGATCTCGTCCTGAGTGTCACGCCACACGCCGGCGGGGGTCAGGGTGTTGACGCGGATACCCTTCTTGCCCCAGTAGGTAGCCAGATAGCGGGTCAGGTTGTAGATGCCGGACTTGGCGGCGGAGTAAGCCACGGGCTTGATGAAGGGAACGCCGGTCAGCTCCTTCTTGTAGGCGTAGATGTCCTGAATGGGGGACAGCATGCCGTAGATGGAGCCGATGTTGATGATGGAGCCGCCCTTGTTGGCAGCGATCATGCGGGCACCCACAGCCTGGCAGGCCAGGAAGGTACCGACCAGGTTCACGTCCACAACCTCGCGGAACACTTCCTCAGGGAAGTTTTCGAAGGGGCCGGAGACCTCAGGGGGAGCAGAGGGCTGGGTGTCGATACCGGCGTTGTTCACCAGCACGTCGGGGGCATCGCCCCAAGCGGCTTCCATGTCGTCCAGAGCGGCGTTCATGGTGTCCTTGTTGGTGATGTCCACGGCATAGAAGCGCAGGTTGGGGTCGGACAGAGCCTGCTCGCCCAGAGTCTTGGCGATGCGCTCCTCGTTGACGGTGCGGCCCCACACAGCCACCTTGGCACCGCGCTCGTTCAGAGCCTGAACGAAGTTCTTGCCGATCTGGCCCAGACCGCCGGTGACAATGCAGATCTTATTCTCAACGCTGAACAGTTTATCAGTCATGTCAATTAACTCCTCTCAAATTTGCGATTATATCATGCTAAAAACGGGATCATCCCAACAGCAGCGTAGGCAGGAAGGTGACGATTCCGGGGACATACGTGACAAGGAACAGGGTTCCGATCAACGGGATCAGGAAGGGCAGGATTCCCTTGTATAGGCGTTCCAGTTTGATCTTGTTGACGTCGGAGATGACGAACAGGCACACGCCGAAGGGAGGGGTGACCTGACCGATCATCAGGTTCAGAACCACCATGACGCCGAAGTGGACCAGATCCAGATTCAGGCCGTTGGCGATGGGCAGCAGAACGGGCAGCATCAGAGTCAGGATGGCGCCGGGCTCCATGACCATGCCCAGGATCAGCAGCAGGATGTTGATGACCAGCAGGACCACTACAGGATTGGAGCTGATGCCCAGAATCACGTCGGCGAACTGGCGGGAGATGCCCTCCATGGCCATCACGTAAGTGAACAGGGTGGAGGTGCCGATGATGAACAGGGTGTTGGCAGAAGAGATGGCGGACTCCTTCAGGCACTTCTTGAAGCTCTGCCAGTCCAGAGTCTTGTAGACCAGCAGGGAGATGATCAGAGAGTAAATAACAGCGATGGAGGAGGCCTCGGTGGGAGTGAACCAGCCCAGAGTGAAGCCGGACAGGATGATCAGGGGAGTCAGGAAGGCGGGGATGCCGTAGATGAACTTCCGGATCAGCTGACGCAGCACGAAGGGATGGCGCTCATAGCCGCGCTTGATGGCGAAGTACAGCACCAGAGCCATCAGCAGCAGACCCATCAGAACACCGGGTACCACGCCGCCCATGAACAGCTTGTCCACGCTGACACTGGCCACGCTGCCGTAGATGATCAGGGGGATAGAGGGAGGGAAGATGGGGCCGATGACGGAGGATGCGGCGGTGACGGCACCGGCGAAGTCCTCGTCATAACCGTTTTTGGTCATGGCCTCCATCTCGATGGCGCCCAGACCGCCAGCGTCTGCCACGGCGGAGCCGGACATGCCGGCGAAGATGATACTGGCTACCACGTTGGCGTGGCCCAGACCGCCGGGGATCCAGCCTACCAGCTCCTTGCAGGCGTCGAAAATCTTTTCGGTGATCTTACCGGCGTTCATCAGGTTACCGGCCAGAATGAACAGGGGCACGGCGATTAGCAGGAAGGAGTCGATGCCGCTGACCATCTTCTGGCCAATGACCACCAGAGGATAACCCAGAGACACGCAGCCCAGAACTGCGGAAGCGCCGATGGAGATACTGATGGGAACGCCAATGACCAGAAGGATCACAAATGCAATCAGAAAGACAATCATATTCGTGTTCCTCCTTTATTCTTTGGGCAGCTTGCCGCAGAGCATCAGGATCCGCTCTACGATCTGCTCCAGAGTTTTCAGAGCCATGAACACACCGGCTACAGCCATTGGGAAGTACTGTACGGTGTAAGGCAGCTGGAACTGGAAAGTGGAGTAGAAGCGGGTGCTGACAAAAGGATACTGGGCAATGAAAGCGATGACCATGACGATGCCCAGCATCAGGCTGAAGATCTTGTTGATGAAGAACAGAACCTCAAACACGGCGCCCTTGGCCTTACTCAGCAGGAAGTCCAGACGCATGAGACCGCTGTTCTGATACAGGGGGATCAGACCAATGAAGGCCATCCAGAGGAAGGCGATGCCGCAGATCTCGATGGTGGGACGGAAGGACTTGCCAAGGAAGTTGCGGTTGATCAGCTCGGC
>JAFXCU010000224.1 GCA_017521345.1 Ruminiclostridium sp.
CGTCCCCGTTGGGTCACCAAAAAAGACGACATGTTTCGACATGTCGTCTTTTTTGGATTTCGCTCCCTTTGGTCGCTTCACCCCAAGGGGATTTAACATGCTCGGGCGAAATGAATTCGCCCTGCGCCAAGGTTTTGCTCCGCAAAACGCTTGTAACGCCGCACCCGCGGCGAAGTGTCCTGGGGATCTAAATTGTTAGGATCATACAATAATCGACGATTTTCGCTGGAAGGTCGTCGATTTATATTCTTATGATTTTTCCCTTCACTCTCACTCGATCCCCATGGTCTCCTTTGCACTCACCAGGAACCGCTTGGCGGCGGGGGAGAGATCGGCAAGGCTGGAGAAAGACACACCCAGCTGCCGATGGGCTCTGGGGTGAAGGGGGAGGACCACGGCCCCTGTGGTATCTCCCTGGAGGTGCAGACCGGGCAGGAGGCTCACCCCCAGACCGGCTTTGACCAGGGAAAGGACCACCAGCTCATCGTGGGAGGACCAGCGGATGTTAGGCTGGAATCCGGCCTCCTGGAAGATACGGGTCAAATCGTAGTCACCGTTGGTGAGGATGAAGGGATCCGCCTTCAGAGCGGGCAGAGAGATGGCCTGGACCTGGGCCAGGGGATGATGCTCCGGCAGGACGGCAAAATACTCATCCTCCATGAACTGGATCCAGAGGTCGGCCCCGCCGGCACTGCGGCTGCAGAAGGCAATGTCAATGGTACCCTCGGACAGCCAGGTGTCCAGGGCCTCCTGGTCTCCCTCCAGGATGTGCACGGTGATGCCGGGGTACCGGGCGTCGAAGTCCTGGAGGATATCCGTCAGCCAGTACCGGGCGATACTGTGGAAGACCCCAATGGACACGGTACCGGTGACCAGCCCCCGGATATCGGCGGCCACCTGCTCCACCTGCTGTAGTTTGCGCTCCAGATCCCGGAAGTAGGGGAGAATGGTCAGGCAGTCTGCCGTGGGCCGTACGCCGGACCGGGAGCGCACCAGAAGGGAGAACCCCAGCTCCTCCTCCAGAGAGGTGATGAGGTAGCTCAGGCCGGATTGGGTGTACCCCAGGGTCTCTGCTGCCCGGGTCAGGTTGCCCAGCTCCACGGCGGTGAGGAGGGCTCTGCGCTTTTTCTGATCCATAGGAGCTCCTTTCCATCGAAAAAACTTGGGACGAAACCCGGTTTTTTCTGTTTTACAAATGATTGTGGCTATAGTATAGTGTAGCCAGAGCCAGAACACAAGAGATTTATCTAGTTCTTCCTTCTTTTGACATTGGATTGCGGTCAAACCGGCAAAAAAGCACCTGTGGCGACAGGTGCTTTTTTGTGTTCTGAAGTTATTCGACCCCCATGGTGTGCTTGGCGCTCTCCAGGAATCGTTTGGCAGCAGGGGAGAGGTCTTCCAGGCTCAGCATGGCAGCGCCCAGCTGACGGTAAGCCCGGGGCACCAGAGGCAGGGTGACCACGCCAGGGTGGTCTTCCTTTAAGTACAGGCCGGGCAGGACACTGACCCCCAGACCAGACTTGACCATGTTGATGATGGCCAGCTCATCCTTGGAGGACCAGCACACGTTGGGGTGGAAACCGGAGTCCTTCAGGAGGCGGGGGATGTCATGGTCGTGGGCGTCGTCCTCCATGATGAAGGGTTCCCCTTCCAGGTGGGCCAGGGTGATCTCCTTGGCCCAGATCAGGGGGTGCCCCTCCGGGACCACGGCGCACAGGTCGTCCTGCATGAACTGGACCCACTGATAGGGGAAGTTGGGCTGGCGGCTATACAGGAGCAGATCCACAGACCCGTTCCGCAGCCATTCGTCCAGGTCCTCCTGTCCGCTCTCCCGGATGGACAGGGTGATGCCCGGGTACCGGGAGGTGAAATCCCGCAGGATGTTGGGCATCCAGAACCGGGAAATGCAGGGGAAGACGCCTACAGACACATTGCCCACTGCCAGCCCCCGGATATCGGCCACTTCCTGCTCCAGCATCTGGCTCTTTCGGTGGAGCTCCCGGAGGATGGGCAGGATCCGGGTACAGTCTGCCGTGGGCCGCACGCCGGAACGGGAACGGATGAGGAGAGGGAAACCAAATTCGGTTTCCAGGGATTTGATGATGTAGCTCAGGCCGGACTGGGTATAACCCAGTTGTTCTGCTGCCCGGGTCAGGTTGCCCATGTCGATGGCGGTCAGAAGGGCGGCGCGCTTGTTCTGGTCCATGGAGACTCCTTTCCATCAAATGTTCTTATGAAATAAATCAGATTCTTTGATTTTACAAATGGATTCAACTCTAGTATAGTGGACACAAGAGAAAAATTCAAGTGGTATTCCGGCAGAATTCCCATGATTTCCCACAGACAAGGAGTGAGCCTGTAAGAAGTCAAGGGGATCCATTCTGGGCCAGGCCATTGACCCTGTACCTTCCGATTGCTTGGTTGATTTCTGATTTGATCTGGCAGGTTACCTTCCCATGGCCTGCCTGGGCGACACTCTTTTTCACATTCCGAATCTGGCTCAGACCCTGCCGGTTTGAACTTGGGCTCCCTCCCCTTTCTTTGGGAGTCTGTCTCAAAAGCACCCGCTTTCAGCGGGTGCTTTTTTCGTCAGGGGGCATTAGAATTGCTAATGGAGAAAATGGGACTTTCTCGTTTTACAAAGGGGATAAAGTGTGTTATTTTAGTATCAGAAAGAAGAAGCAAACACCACCGGCCGGGGAAACGCTTTTTCGAGCATCGTTTTTTGACGTCCTCTGAAGGAAGAAAGGAGCCTGCTATGAAGAAGTCTCAGAATCTGCTGTTTTATGTGGTGACCATTTTCATGACCCTGGTGGCCTATGTGACGGCTGTGGTCCGACTGCCCGGTGAGGTCCACATCCTGTATGTTGTGGTAGCTGGCCTGGCGGTGTGCGTCCTGGCTCAGATGGGCTCTGACCTGCTGGAGGAGCGTAAAGGGGTCAAGAAATAAGAATTACTCTCAGGACTCGGTCCAAATCCATATGAAAGAAAAGGGCGTCTGCTGCCGGGCGGACGCCCTTTTCTTGAGGATACCACAAGGAAGCCTGATGGAATAGATTCGATTCTCTCGTTTTACAAATGGGAGAGGGTCTGGTATAGTAACATCAGAAAGCAACACGGAGGGCGCTGCCCCTTGCCCCTCGTGTGATACACTGCACCAGGCTGGTTTCCTCTCCTACCCAGTCAGGCAGGTCCTACCGCTCTCTTGGGACCGGGCAGTGGAAAGAAGAAGGCACAGAGGATTGGCCGATCCTCTGTGCTTTTGCTGTTTCTCCGGGTAAAACAAAGCCGTGGCGTGAATGCTCACACCACGGCGATTTTTATTTCTCTTCGGCCTTTTTCATGGCCATGCGCCGCATGGCCTCCTTGTCCACTTCCTCTTCCATCCAGAGGTGGAACTCGATGCTGTCCATGTCGTGGTAGGGGCTGACGGTGGGCTCCCCGTTTTCGTCCACTTCTTCCTCCTCTTCCTGGCCCATCAGGCCGAAGCCCATCATAGCCAGGTCCAGGTCATCGATGCAGCCGATGTTGTCCAGAGAAAGGTTGTTGAGATCAAAGTCCTTTGCCATTGCTGTACCTCCATGTGAATTGGCGCGGTGAGGCACCTGTTTTCTGCTCTTACTATAGCATAGTTTGTTCCCCTTGTCACGCTTTTGTGTGAAATCCTGTTTTTTCGGGGAAAAGAAGGGGGGATTTCATCCAGAAAGACCAGAACCTTCCCCCTTGACAAATGGGACAAAATACACTACCATAATGCCAAACCAGAGATAGAGGTGCGTTACACCAAGAGTAACCGGGGCCAATGCCGTGCAGGGCAGGAGCGGAGAAAGGGGTGGGCGCCGAAGTGGGCCTTCACTGCAAGGGGGGCTTCGCTGGGCGGACGAACTAAGAGTTGTCCGACTGTCGCAAATGGAAACATTTTGCGGAGGGCTATCCTTGATATGAACGCCGGCTTTTTGCCGGAGCTATTGTCGTTTTATCAAGCAGCTATCCCCGCATAGCCGCTTGGTTTTTTTATACCCAAAAACCAGGCAGCATCCCAAAATATGCAGGAGGAGTATATCATGAAGAATCAGAATCCTATTTTCAGAGGCATCGCAACCGCACTGGTCACCCCCACCACCCCTATGGGCGTGGATTACGACCGCATGGGCAAGCTCATTGACTGGCAGATTGAAAAGGGCATCAATGCACTGGTCATCTGCGGCACCACCGGCGAGAGCTCCACCCTCACCGACGCTGAGCACCGTGAAGTCATGCGGTATTCTATTGATCGAGTCAACGGCCGTGTTCCCGTCATCTGCGGCACCGGCAGCAACGAGACCGATTACGCCGTGGAACTGACCAAGGCTGCCTGCGCCGACGGCGCCGACGGTGTCCTGGTTGTGACCCCCTATTACAATAAGACCACCCAGAACGGCCTGGTGAAGATGTACAACACCATCGCTGACGCCAGCACCAAGCCCGTGATCCTCTATAACGTCCCCTCCCGTACCGGCATCGGCATCGAGCCCGCCACCTACGTGAAGCTGGCCGAGCACCCCAACATCTGCGCCATCAAGGAGGCCAACGGCGACATCTCCAAGATCGTGGAG
>JAFXCU010000225.1 GCA_017521345.1 Ruminiclostridium sp.
CCGGCCGCATCACCATGTCCGGCCCCGGCCAGGAGCTGCTGGTGAACGAGGATGTCCGCAAGGCATACCTGGGCGGCTAACCTACTGTATGAAAAAAGAAGCATCGGTTCTCCGATGCTTCTTTTTTATGGCAATATGACTGCGTTCCTGCATTGCGTTTGCGGCGGAAAGAAAAAATGAATTGACTTATGCAAGTTTCACCTGGTTTGTTGGAAGAAATGTGAGTTTTCTTTGGTCTATATTGTATAATGTGCCGAAAGTTATGACGGAATAATTTGGACTCTTGCAAAACTGGTTTGATGGTGCTATATTTTTTCTGTAAGAAACCTGCAGAATGTATTTCTGCGAGTTCCCTATGATCCTCAAACAGGAGGGAACGACATGAGCAACCCCAATCTGACATCCATTCAATTTGATGAATCCATTGCCCTCATCAACGCCTGCTATGCTCTGACCAAGGAGTACCGCACCATTATGGTAGAGATGGGCAAGCGGAAGGGCCTGACCGAGAATGAAATGCAGGTGCTGATCCACCTGGCCATGTATCCCGAGGCCTGTACCCAGAAGAAGCTCCAGGCCACCAATTTGAACCTTTCGGTCTCTTCCGTCTGCCGGATGGTGGAATCCCTGCGGAAGAAGGGGTATATCTCCACGGAATTGGATGTGAATGACCGCCGCTCCTGGATCCTCCACATGGAAGAGCCGGGGGCTCTGCTGGCAGAGGATTTTCGCCAGCAGATCCACGATCGGATGGAGGAACTCTTTTGTTCCGTTCCGGGTTTTGATATGATGGACTTTGTGTCTGTCCTGTCTCGGGTCACCCAGAGTGTACCCCAGGAGACAGCTGTATAACGCCTCTATAATTTTGATTGCCAAAATCTTTCCCCTTTCCAGGCAAGAGGTCTCAGTGTTTTGCTGAGGCCTCTTGCCTGTTTTTCGGGAAAAAATATGCTAGACTTGTAACGGTTGGACTCGTTCTACGTCTTATGAGTGAAAGGGGGGAGGAAGGTGACCGACTTTGACGCTGTCTATCAAAAGTACTTCAAGGATGTCTATCGGTATATGCTGGTGCTGGCCCGGGATGAGTGGCTGGCGGAGGAGGTCACCCAAGAGACCTTCTTCAAGGCGCTGAACAAGCTCCATCAGTTCGACGGGCGCAGCAGTCTATATGCTTGGCTGTGCCAGATTGCCAAGAACACCTATTTTGACCATTGCCGTAAGCAGAAACGGCTGGTCTCTGACGAGGCCCTGTCTGAGGCCTACTACACTGACGAGTTGGAGCAGCGGCTTCAGGACAAGGAGACCGCCGCAGAGATCTACCGGGCCATCCACGCCCTGGAGGAGCCCTATAAGGAGGTCCTCCTCCTTCGGCTCTTTGGGGAACTGCCCTTTGGGCAAATTGCGGCTCTGTTTCATAAAACGGAAAGTTGGGCTCGGGTGACCTACCACCGGGCCAGAGTAAAGATCAAGGAGGGATTGTCATGAGACTGCCGTGTGACCTGATCCAGGTCCTGCTGCCCCTCTACCACGACGAGGTGTGCAGTCAGACCAGCCGGGACAGGGTGGAGGAGCATCTCCGGGAGTGCCCTGCCTGCCAAAAAGTGCTGGATGCCATGGAGGAAGACTTGCTGCCCCAGGCGGAGCAAGAGGAAGAAAAGGAACTGCGCCCTCTGGCGGAGTGGTGGCAGAAACAAAAGAAGAAGAACCATCTGAACGCCATCGTCTACACCATGTTCCTGGTGATCCTCCTTGGGGTGGGATACTACCTTGCCACCTGGTATGTGGACGTTACGATTCCTGCGGATAAGATGGAGATCTCCCATATATATCAGATGCCTGATGGACGCATTACGTTTAATCTCTTCGTTGAGGGGGGGCATGACTTTCGGCATGCAGAGAAGGGGGAGAACGGAGAATTATATATTATTCCAAAACGCAGCTTTCCTGGAATCCCTGACCGAGGGAACTCTGTTTGGTGGAATTATTATATGGATTTTTACCCTGCTGGAAGTGAGAGGGCCCCATCGTCTCCGATGGCATGGTTTGAGCTGGATGAAGAAATCACAGCCGTCTATGTTGGACCCGTTGGCGATGGTATCCTGGTTTGGCAGGAAGGCGACGAGGTTCCCATGGCCCCCAAAGAATGGGAGGAGCTGATCTCCAGATATTACACATCTCCCAGCATCGAATATCACGAATATGTTTCCAAGGACTGAAAAAGCAGAGGCGACAGCCTCTGCTTTTCATATACAGAAAATTATTGACAAACGATAATTATTATGCTATCTTCAAAATAGGAATTATCGAAAAACAATAATTTAGGAGGTGCATGACCGTGAGAAACCAGCGTTCTTTTCTCGTCTTTCTGGGCATAGAAGCCCTGCTCCTGCTGGCCTTTGTCCTGCTGGGGACCGCCGACGGCCTGTGGGCGTCCGGTTTGCTAGGCTTTCCCTTCGTGCAGATCGGTTACGGTCTGCGGGTCCTGTCCCTCCTGGGCGGGGCGGGGAATGTGCTGGCCCTGGTGATCTATGTGGTCCTGTCGGCCTCTCCGCTGATCTATCTGGTGTGGCTTTGGAAGAAGCGGGAGCTTTACGGGGAGGACTGCCTTCTGGTGGTCCTGAGCATCCTGACCTTCTTCACCTTGTATTACATGGTGAACCCCGGCCTGATTCCCGGTATGGCCGATTTCCTCTGGTCCAACGGCGGGGCCTTCTACAAGAGCCTGTTCAGCGGCACCATCTACGGCCTGATTTTCTGCTATGTCGTCCTGCGGGTGGTTCGTCACTTGAAGGGTGCAGACCGCGAGACCCTGCAAAGCTATTTGGTGATCCTGCTTCGGGTCCTGGCAGTGGTCTTTGTCTATCTGGCCTTCGGGGCCTGTGTCCAGAACCTGGTGGCGGAGGTAGAGAACCTTCGGGCCGGAAACACCATGATTGTAGAGGGCTGGCACCCCATGCTGGGACTGACCTACAGCGGCCTGGGCCTCAGCTACGGCTTCCTAGTCCTCCGGTGTCTGGCCAATATGCTGCCCTACCTGCTGGATGTGGCGGTGACCCTGGCGGCCCTGGATCTGCTGTCTGCCATGAAGGAGGACCGCTACAGCGAGGAAAGTATCCGTGCTTCAGAAAAGCTCTCCCACCTGTGCGTGGTGAGTCTGTCCGCCACTGTGGTGGTGACCGCTCTGCTGAATCTCCTCCAACTGATGTTCCTGGGAGAACTTCACACGGTCCACATCAACGTCTATGTGCCGGTGCTGTCGGTGGCCTTTGTCCTGGCCGTCCTGCTGCTGAACCGGCTCCTGGGGGAGAACAAGAGCCTGAAAGAGGACAACGACCTGTTTATCTGATCGGTTGGGAGGTGAGCCGCCATGGCCATCAAAGTCTGTTTGGAAGAGGTGCTGAAAGCCCGTGGGATGACCTCCAAGGAGTTATGTGACAAGGTGGGGATCACCCCAGCCAACCTCTCCATCCTGCGAAGCGGAAAGGCCAAGGGCGTCCGCTTCCATACCATCAACCGCATCTGCTACTTTTTGGAGTGTGATGTGGGGGACATTCTGAAATTTGACGGCGAACTGGAGGAGGATGACGATGAAGATTAAATGGTTACCGATTTTGCTTGCTGTGACCCTGATCTCTGGCTGTCAGCTGGCCCAGGAGGATACTGTGACCAGCGATGTTGAGGACCGCCTTATTGGACTCTTTGTTTCGAAAGATGCGCGGGTCTCTGTTGACCAGGCTCTGGACGAAAATGGCCGGTATTACGCTACCATAGAGAGCAGAACCACAATTAACCCGTCCACCGGGGAAGAGACCACCAATGAGGTGTACACTTTCCCGGACCTGGATGGTATGTACTACTATTTCATCCTTGATCGCTCCGACCCGGAGGTGGTCAGCACCATTTCTGGTCCCAATGAAGGTGTCTTTGACCAAGGAACCGGAGTTGAATACACCGATGGTGTTGACCGGATGAAACTGAAAGCCAGCTTTTATGCCGCTCGCGGCAGTGATATGGAGTCTTTCCATGGAAATCCCATCTACATGACGGCAGACGGAGAGGTCTATGTCACCTCAGGCGGGGCTGGGCTCATGTTCCATGATTCCGAGGATGAGGGATCCATGGGCAGTGTGAGCGAGAGGCAGGCAAGTACGATACAAGTTGGGGGAGAAACAGAATCCTGGGAAATCTCGGCTACAGCAAGCTTTGCCTACCGCAGTGTCCCCCGCACCATCGTCCTGCTCCAAATGGATGACCAGGGAAACTGTCTCCACCGCACGGAGTTTGATCCCGGCCAGGCTCCCGAACGGCTGACCCCGGAAGGGGAGACCGCCTACTTCATCGTGGAGAGCTGGGGAACCAAGGCCAGCGGCGAACCCTCCACCATCCGTGAGATCGTAGACCGGGAGGAGGAGTACCTGATCACTTGGTACCTTCTGGACAATGGGTTCTTTATGAATCAGGTCACCTACCTGGATTGGGAGGGCTGACCATGAAACGATTGATTTTGATTTCTATGTTGTCCTTGCTCCTTCTCACCGGCTGTCAGCTGGCATCGGATGGTCCGGAGGAAGGCCAGCTGGTGGGGGTCTACTTCACCACTGATGTGGTGAGCATCCCTGGCACAGAGCTGGAGGTTGACAACACCTCCTCGGCGGGAAGCATCAGCCTTACCGAAGGTCAGCCGGGCGGCAGACTGTATGCCCAGGAGCTCACCGACGAAACCGGCGAAATATATTACGACTTTCCTGGTCTGGATGGTGTGGCATTCTATCAGATTCCTGTGGTAGGGAAGGATGGCCAGGTGCGCTCTATCCAGGAAAACAATCAGGCCATCCAGGAGCGTCATCTCTCCACCGCCATTGAGGATGGGGGAGAGACTATGTCGGTGAAGGGTATCCTCTACGCCCCTACCTGGGGGGAGCAGAAGTGTCTTTTCGCCAACCCTATGTACCAAACCGAGGATGGGAAGGTCTATCTTGAGGCCACCCCGGATGCCTTCGACTGTGCCTCCATGCTGGAGGAGGGTGCCTACGTCAGCTACACCTGGTCTTCCACCACCATGGTGGAGACCGCTGAGGGGACTAAGGCCAGCGGCCTGGTGTTCGAGTACGGATACCACGGGAAGAACCCGGTGGAGAAGGTGGTCTTCACCCAGATGACCGCCGACCATCAGCCCGTTTCCACCGTCGAATACCCAGTGGATCAGATGCCCGATGGTTTAGAAGTTGACCTGGATGCTGCTTACATCCTGGCGGAGTCCCACTGCATCAACGGCCAGGGGGTGTCTTATGTGGACCGTATCCTTCTGGATCGAAACGACCAGGATGACCAGACCTTTACCACCTATGTTCAGGAGATCCCCGGCATTCTCAGCCGCCGGACCACCACCATCCTCTGGGAGGAGGTGGGCGAATGAGAAAGCTTTGCTGTGTGCTTGCGCTCTGTACCCTGTTTCTTACCGGCTGCCAGTTAGCCCAGGGAGAAGAGAACAGCGATTGGCTGATTGGCTTCTATGTCTCTCTGAAACCCATCGGAGAGGATGGAGAGCGCTTTGACGGCGTGCAGGAGACCGGAGAAGATGGTCTGCCCCTTTTTGTATTTTCAGGGATCGAGGGCTATCCCCTGTACTACTATCCTGTGCCGGTAGATGACCGTGGCTTCTCTTGGTACACCTCTGGAGAGAAGGACTACATTCCCTGTGGCAGAGTCGTAAACGAAATTGCGGAAAGCCAAGAGGGAACGGTTTTTGTGACCGCCGCAGGCGGCGGGTATACCCTGTATCCCAACCCGGTCTACGTGACCGAAACAGGGGAGATCTATGTGGTGGCCCAGGAGGGCCCCAGCGGCCGGATGGATGAACCTGGTACGGTGCTGACCTGTTATCAGGAGGGTACCGTGACTTATCGGTTGGGCGGAAAAACCAAACGGGAAACGGTCTCTGTTACCTGCCACCTGGAATCGGTGGCCCCGGTGGAGAAGACGATCATCTTTCAGATGGGCGAAGAAAACCAGGTCCTGGACCGACTGGAAGTCCGTCCGGGAGAAGCTGTGGAATTCTGGCTGGGTCATGAGAACACATCCTATCTGCTCACCGAGACTTACTATGAAGAGGGCTATGGAGAAGTCCAGAGAGAAACCTTCGCCAGAGAGGATCCAATCACCATCCCCTATTACCTGGGAGATGGTCGGGTCATGTATGATCCTCTGGAAATCATCTGGGAAAATGGCACAACCTGAGGCTCCCTTGTGTAAAGGGAGCTGGCAGCCGTCAGGCTGACTGAGGGATTGTGCGGCAGAAACATACCGATTCTACCGAATGTTGATGCGGATTCGCAAAGGGTTTCCATGGTACTCCCTCCGTCACGGCTGTGCCGTGCCACCTCCCTCTTAGAGGGAGGCTAATGTGAAAAAACACGGATGTACCTTTGGTGGTACATCCGTGTTTTCTATCTATATCAATCTTCTGCTGCCTGAGCGGCGGCTTCTTCCTGAGCGATCTCCTTCAGCAGCTTCTTGTCAGCCTTGGAGGACAGGTCCAGCTTCTCGTACATATCAGGACGGCGGTCCCGGGTACGGATGATGGCCTGCTTCCGGCGCCACTTGGCGATGTTGGCGTGGTGGCCGGAGAGAAGGATGGGGGGCACTCGTCTGTCGTGCCACACCTCCGGGCGGGAGTACTGGGGGCACTCCAGCAGACCGTCCCAGTGGCTCTCCTCGGTGAAGCACTCGGGATCGGACAGGACACCGGGGACCAGGCGGCAGACGGCGTCTGCCACGGCCATGGCGGGGATCTCACCGCCGGTGAGCACGAAGTCACCCAGGGAGATCTCCTCGTCCACGCACTCCTCGATGAAGCGCTCGTCGATGCCCTCATAGTGGCCGCAGACTAGGATCAGACTGTCGTAGTCCTGGTTCAGCCGCTTGGCATCTGCCTGCTTAAAGACCTTGCCAGCGGGGGAGAGGTAGATGGTGTGGATGCGCTTGCCTGCCTCGTCGCAGATGTGCTTCCAGCACTGATACAGGGGATCTGCCTGCATGACGGCGCCTCGGCCGCCGCCATAGGGGTAGTTGTCCACCTGCTTCTGCTTGTTCAGGGTGTAGTCCCGGATCTGGTGGCAGTCAATGCGGATGATGTCCCGCTCCTGGGCCCGGCCCAGGATGGACTCGCACATCATGTCCCCTACCACATCGGGGAAGAGGGTCATGATGTGAACATGGTACTGAAAGTCAGCCATGGGCTCACATCCCTTCGATGAGGCGGACCCGGATGTAGCCCCCGTCCACGTTGGTCTCGATGACGAACTCGGGGACGGCGGGGATCATGTGGGTCTGCTTGCCGCCCTTGACCACATAGACGTTGCTGGCAGGGGGGGTGAGGACATCGTCGATCTTGCCCAGGACTTCGCCGGTGTCGGCGTCCCGGACTTCCAGACCATACAGGTCTGCCAGGAAGAAGGCTCCTTCCTCCAGTTCAATGTCCTCCCGGTCGATGCAGACCACCTTGTCCCGGAGCTTCATGGCATCGTTGATATCTTTAATGCCCTCAAACTTGACCAGCACACAGTTCTTGTGGACCCGGGCGGACTGGATCTCCCAGGCCTTGCCGTCAATATAGAGGGCGTCAAAATCCAGTAAGAATTCGGGCTCATCTGCCCAGGGCATGATCTTCACTTCGCCGGCAATGCCATGGGTGTTGACGATCTTGCCGGTCTCCAGAAAACGATTCTTCAAGGGAAAACCTCCTTTGGATAGGAAAAAATGGCGGACGCAGTATGCGCCGCCATTCTTCAGCAAGGAAACCTTGCTTTAGTCCATAATTTCGACGGAAACCTTTTTGCCCTGGCGCTGGGCGAC
This sequence comes from Ruminiclostridium sp., assembly GCA_017521345.1. Next base: position 7,855 of record JAFXCU010000225.1, read on the forward strand.
AGAGCGCATCAGTGTGCGGATTTCCTTGGCGATTCGACCCTGACGGCCAATCACCTTTCCCATGTCGCTGGGATCGACCCGGAGCTCAAGCACAACATTACCGTCCGATTCCGTCTCCTGTACGTCCACGGCCTGGGGATGCTCCACCAGATTTTGGGCGATATAAGTGAGCAAGTCCTTCATGTGCCCTCCAAATTAGATGGCGTTGGCCTTTTTCAGCAGAGCCTTCACGGTCTCGGTGGGCTGTGCGCCGGTCTTGATCCAAGCCTGAGCGCGCTCGACGTCAACCTTGATAGCTGCGGGCTCCTGCAGGGGATCGTAAGTGCCGATTTCTTCGATGAAACGGCCGTCACGGGGATAACGGGAGTCTGCAACGACGATACGATAGAAGGGGTTCTTCTTGGAGCCCATTCTGCGAAGTCTGATCTTAACCATGTTACTTTCACCTCCAAATGAATTACATTGTTATGGAACCGCAAATGCGGAAACCATTCGTTTACTTAAAGGGTAGGCCGGGCATTCCCCCGGGGAAACCACCGGGCATCTTGCCGAACTTTCCTTTCCGGCGCTTGCCGGCCATTTTGGACATCTGCTTGGTCATCTGCTGCATCATTTCAAATTCCTTCAGCAGACGGTTCACAGAGACCACTTGCAGTCCGCAGCCGGCGGCGATGCGCTTTTTGCGGCTGCTGTTGAGGATCGAGGGGTTCTCTCGTTCCTGAGGGGTCATGGAGAGGATGATGGCCTCGGTGTGGGCCAGAGCCTTCTCGTTGATGGTGGCCCCCTCCAGGGCTTTGGCGTTCATACCAGGCATCATGCCCAGCAGTTCCTCCATGGAGCCCATGCTTTTGACCTGGACCAGCTGATCGTAGTAGTCCTGCAGGGTGAAGCGGTTTTTCTTCAGCTTCTCTGCAAGCTCCTGGGCCTTCTGCTGGTCGAACTGCTGCTCGGCCTTTTCGATGAGGGAGAGCACGTCGCCCATACCCAGGATACGGGATGCCATTCGATCGGGGTGGAAGACCTCGATGTTGTCCAGTTTTTCGCCCATGCCCACGAACTTGATGGGCTTGCCGGTGACTGCCTTGATGGACAGGGCAGCGCCGCCTCGGGCGTCACCATCCAGCTTGGTGAGGACCACACCGTTGATGTCCAGCGCGTCGTCAAAGGCCTTGGCGGCGTTGACGGCGTCCTGACCGATCATGGCGTCCACCACCAGGAGGATCTCGGTGGGGTTGACGGCCTCCTTGATGGACTGAAGCTCTGCCATGAGAGTCTCGTCCACGTGGAGTCGGCCGGCGGTATCCAAAAAGACCATGTCATTGCCGTGCTTTTTGGCGTGCTCGATGGCCTCTTTTGCGATGGTTACGGGGTTTTCCTGTCCCATTTCAAAGACAGGGATGTTCAGCTGTTCGCCAACCACCTTCAGCTGCTGGATGGCAGCGGGGCGGTAGATGTCGCAGGCTGCCAGCAGGGGGCGCTTGCCGTTCTGCTTGCGCATGAGACCGGCCAGCTTGGCTGCGTTGGTGGTCTTACCTGCGCCCTGGAGACCAACCATCATCACAACCGTAGGGGGCTGGGATGCAATGGTGATCTTGGCGCTGCTGCCGCCCATGAGTTCCACAAGCTCCTGGTTGACGATCTTGACGATGGCCTGGCCGGGGGTCAGACTTTCCAGGACCTCGGCGCCCACAGCCTTTTCAGTGACGCCCTTGACAAAGTCCTTGACCACCTTGTAGCTGACGTCAGCTTCCAGCAGAGCCAGGCGGATCTCACGCATGGCCTCCTTGACATCGGCCTCGGTGAGGCGGCCCTTGTTGCGCAGCTTTTTGAACGCAGTGGAGAGCTTTTCGGTTAACCCTTCAAATGCCACGGAAACTCACTCCCTTCCAAGGTCGTCGATGGCTTCGCTGAGTTGGGTGCAGAGTTTTTCCAGATCTCCGTCCCCCAGTCGGTCCCGGTTGAGGGCTTCGATCTGTGAACACAGATCCCGAAGGGTGGAGGTGGTGGCCCGGGTGCGGTGGTAGCGCTGGATGAGACCGGTTTTTTCCTCGATGTCTTCCAGCGTTTTTTCCGCCCGAACGATGATATCCCGGACGCCCTGGCGGGTGATATCGTAGTTTTCTGCGATTTCAGCCAGGGAGAGGTCATCGTTGTAGTACAGACCGTAAAACTCTTTCTGCCGCGCAGTGAGCAGATCGCCATAGAAATCGTAGAGCATGGCCATCCGATAGGCTTGGTTCTTCATGGTTCGCCCCTCCTGTGTGCGGCCTGTAAAGTTGTTTTCCTTTACAACAGTGACTATCCTACAGGAATTTCATCATTTTGTCAAGATGAAATTGACAGGAAATTGTATGAAAAAGCCTCGTTCAGGACATTATTTACTGGAAATGTTGCCATGCCTTTACTTTCTCGCAGAATGTGGTACAATATAAAATGTTATAATATGTCATTGTCATAGAATGGCATAGGTTTTGATCCCGAAGGAGGGAAACCATGTTACCCATTTACGAACGTACTCTGGCCCCCGGCGTTGTGCTCCGGGCAGTCCAGACCAACAAATTCAAGACATCTATGCTGGGGCTGACCTTTTTGGAGCCTCTGCAGGAGGATACCGCTTCCCTGAATGCCCTGCTTCCTAAGGTCCTGCGCCGGGGCACCCGGCAGCATCCGGATATGGAGAGCCTGTCTGCCGCTCTGGATAACCTCTACGGCGGCGGCATCGAGCCTCTGATCCGCAAGAAAGGGGAGACCCAGTGCATCGGCTTCTGGGGAAGCTTCCTGGACGACGCCTATGTGCCTGGTCAGTCCCAGATCCTGGAGTCCGCTGCCGCTCTGCTTGGCGAGGTCGTTCTGGAGCCTGCCGGAGAAGGCGGAGCCTTCCTGCCGGACTATGTGGAGAGCGAGAAGGCCAACCTGGTGGATAAGATCCGCAGTGAGGTCAATGATAAGCTTCAGTATTCCCTCTCCCGTCTGCGCTCTTTCATGTGCGAGGGGGAGGCCTACAGCATTGAGAAAATGGGCACGGAAGAGCAGGCCAGAGCCATCACGGTCGAGGCCCTCTACCGTCGCTATCGTGATCTGTTAGAGACCGCTCCTGTCTATCTCTACTACTGCGGCTCTGCCCACCCCGACCGGGTAGAAGAGGCGTTCCGAACCGCTTTTGCGGCTCTGCCCCAGGGCCAGAGAAAGCCCCTGCCCGTCCCTGTGGCTGTGGCCCAGCCCAAGGGGGAGGTTCGCCGGTTCTCCGATGCCATGGATGTGACCCAGGGTAAGCTGACCATGGGCTTCCGCACCGGCGGCGGATCTACGGACATTGAAACCGTGGCTCGCTTCATGCTGTTCAACGCCATCTTCGGCGGTAGCACCAACTCCAAGCTCTTTTTGAACGTCCGGGAGAAGCTCTCCCTGTGCTACTTTGCCAGCTCCTCTCTGGCCCTCAGTAAGGGTGTCCTGCTGGTGTACTCCGGTGTGGAGTTTGCCAAGTTCCAGATGGCAGAGGATGAGATCCTGGCCCAGCTGAAGGCCTGCCAGACCGGGGACATCACCCCTGAGGAACTGGAAGCTGCCCGCCGCTCGGTGATCGGCAGTCTGCGTTCCTCTCTGGATGCCCAGGGCCGCCTGGAGGAGTACTGGGTGAACCGCTTTGTCACCGGCACGGCCTACACCCCCGAGGAACTGGCCGAGGCTGTGGAAAAAGTCACCCTGGAGCAGGTGGTGGAAGCTGCCTGCCAGGTGAAGCTGGACAGCATCTACACCCTGCGGGGAAAGGAGGCCTGAGCCATGATCAAACACACCTATGAACGGATCGGGGAGACCCTTTATGAGGAGACCCTGGAAAATGGCCTGCGGGTCCATGTGTTCCCCAAGCCTGATTTTGGCAAGTGCTATGCCTTCTTTGCCACCCGGTACGGCGGCATGGATACCCGGTTCCAGTTGAACGGCCAGTGGCTGGACACTCCCATGGGCATTGCCCACTACCTGGAGCATAAGATGTTTGACACCCCGGATGGTGGAAATGCCCTTCAGGTCCTGTCTGCCTTCGGCGCCTCCCCCAACGCCTTCACCAGCAGCGCCATCACCGGCTATCACTTTGAGTGCACCGAAGGCTTTTGGGAGAACCTGCGCACCCTGCTGGAGTTCGTCTCGGTGCCTTACTTCACCGAGGAGAGCGTCCAGAAGGAGCAGGGGATCATTGGCCAGGAGATCCGCATGATGGAGGATAACCCCGGCCGTCAGTCCTATCGCCTCCTGCTGGAATCCCTCTATCAGAATCACCCCATCCGCAACTCTGTGGCGGGGTCCGAAGAGTCCATCGCCCAGATCACGGCGGAGACCCTGTACCACTGCCACGAGGCTTTCTATACCCCCTCCAACATGGTCCTGTGTGTGGCGGGCAATGTGGACCCGGAACAGGTCTGCGATCTGGCCCGGGAGATCCTGCCCAAGGAGAAAAAGCCCTCCATTCCCAGAGACCACGGCCAGGATGAACCCAGAGAAGTGGCGGCCCGGGAGGCCAGCAAGGTCATGCCTGTGGCGGCCCCTCTCTTCCAGATGGGCGTCAAGGGCCAGCCTGCCGCTGACGGTCCCGGTCGTCTCCGCCAGAAGCTCCTGGGCGACCTGACCTGCGAGGCCCTTATGGGGTCCTCCAGCTCCCTGTACAGCAAGCTCTACACCCAGGGCCTCATCAACAGCGGATTCTACTGCGGCTTTATGGACTACCCTGGCTGTGCTTTCCTGGTGGCCGGCGGCGAGAGCAAAGACCCCGCTGCTGTTCGGGATGCCATTCTGGCAGAAGCAGAGCGGGTGGCCCGGGAGGGCCTGGACCAGGGTCTCTTTGACCGCATGAAGAAGGCCGCCTACGGCAGCTTCGTCCGCTCTCTGAACTCCTTTGAGAACCTCTGCGTGGAGCAGGCCCAGGCCTACTTTGAGGACCAGGACCCCTGGACCTTCCCGGAGATCTACGACGCCATGACCCGTCAGGATGCGGAGGACTTCATCCGCACCTGGTTCCGTCCGGAACAGGTGACCTTGACGGTCATCCGACCTGTGGAGGAACCGTCATGAACACCGTGACCTTCCCCGGGCTGGGTCTGACCTTTGAGCTGAACCGGGTGGCCTTTTCCATTGGTGATTTCAACATCTATTGGTACGGCATCATCATCGGGCTGGGCTTTCTGCTGGGCGGCGGCTTCTGCTGCTGGCGGGCCAAGGATTTTGGCCTCAAGGCCGACGACATCCTGGACCTGCTGCTCTTTGCCGCCCCCGGCGGCATCATCGGCGCCCGGCTGTACTATATCATCTTCAACCCGGACCTTTACAAGAATGCCGACGGCAGCCTGAACTTCAAGGCCATGCTGAACGTCCACAACGGCGGTCTGGCCATCTACGGCGGCATCATCATGGCGGTGCTCATCGCCTTTCTGGTGGCCCGGTACAAAAAGATCCCCTTCCTCACCCTGATCGATGCCTGTGCCTGCGGCCTGCTCATTGGTCAGCTGGTTGGTCGGTGGGGCAACTTCATCAACGTGGAGGCCTACGGGGAGGAGACCACTCTGCCCTGGCGCATGGGCATCATGGACCCGGAATACATGGAGGTCCATCCCACCTTCCTGTATGAGTCCCTGTGGAACCTGCTGGGCCTCTGCCTGCTGATTTTTGTGATGCGCAAGGGCTGGCGGAAGTTTGACGGCATGCTCTTCCTGCTGTATATGGCCTGGTACGGCTTTGGCCGTGGGCTCATCGAGGGACTGCGGACGGACAGTCTGTATTTCTTCTCCACCGGCATCCGCACCTCCCAGATGGTGGGCTTTGTGAGCTTCGCCGTGGCAGTGGCCATTCTCATCTGGCAGCTCCGGAAGCATCCGGACCCTGGTAACCTGTACGTAAATAAACCTATCCATACAAAATCTAAAAAACAAGAGGAGTCGAAGTAATATGGCAACTATTTTAGACGGTAAGGCATTAGCCGCTAAGGTCAAAGCACAGGTCAAGGAAGAGGCAGCAACCCTGCCCCGCATCCCCGGTCTGGCAGTCATCATTGTGGGCAACAACCCCGCCAGCCGTGTGTACGTCAACAGCAAGCGCAAGGACTGCGAGGAGTGCGGCTTCCTGAGCGAGGAGTTCGCTCTGCCCGAGGAGACCACCGAGGCTGAGCTGATCTCCCTGATCCAGGAGCTGAACGGCCGGGCCGACATCGACGGCATCCTGTGCC
>JAFXCU010000226.1 GCA_017521345.1 Ruminiclostridium sp.
GCCCAGGGCCGGAATCGAACCAGCGACACGCGGATTTTCAATCCGCAGCTCTACCAACTGAGCTACCTGGGCATTTCGGGCACAGTACAGTACCCGATTTGGCGACGCGGAAGGGACTTGAACCCTCGACCTCCGGCGTGACAGGCCGGCGTTCTAACCGACTGAACTACCGCGCCAAATCCATGGTGGAAACAACAGGGCTCGAACCTGTGACCCCCTGCTTGTAAGGCAGGTGCTCTCCCAGCTGAGCTATGCTTCCGTCTTGTCGTTCGGCTCTTGCGGACCCGCAACCCCGAGCGACAAGATGTATTATATCCATAGAAGGCCAATTTGTCAATAGATTTTTTCAAAAAAATCCATCTTTTTCGAAAAACTTTTCCGGCCCGAAACCACCGGTCCCGGGCCGGTCAAAGCCACGTTACAGGGAGGCCAGAAGTTCCTCCAGGTCGGCCTTTTCGAAGACATGAACAGCGTCGCAGAACTGGCAGGTCATCTCGGCCCGGCCCTGACCCTGGATCAGGTCGGCCAGCTCCTCCCTACCCATGCTGATGAGGGCGGTCTGCATCCGCTCCCGGCTGCAGTAGCAGCGGTACTCCACGGGGACGGTGTCCAGGATCTCCATGTCAAAGCCGCTGAGGACCTCCTTCAGCAGGTCCTCGGGGGACACGCCCTGGCTCAGATGGTTGGTTACCTGGCCCACCTTGGCGATGCCCGCCTCGATCTTGTCGATGTCGGCGTCAGAAGCGCCGGGGAGCAGTTGGATCAGGTAGCCGCCGGCAGCTGCCACGGTGTAGTCCCGGTCCACCAGGACGCCCAGGGCGCAGGCGGTGGGGATCTGCTCACTCTCAGCAAAGTAGGCGGTGAAGTCCTCGGCGATCTCGCCGGAGACCAGGGGGATGGTGCCCACATAGGGCTCCCGCAGGCACAGGTCCTTGATGATGGTGATGGCACCGTTGGTGCCCACAGCGCCGCCCACGTCCAGCTTGGCAGGGCCTTTCAGGGGGATATCCACGTCGGGGTTCTGGACGTAGCCACGGACGTTGCCGCTGCTGTCGGACACGGTGAGGATGGAGCCCAGAGGGCCGCCGCCGTTGATGCGGACGGTAACAGAGCCATCCTTCTCCTTCAGGGTCTCACCGATCATGGAGGTTGCCATGAGGGTGCGGCCCAGGGCGGCGGTGGCCACGGGAGAGGTGTTGTGGATCTCCCGGGCCCGCTGGACCAGGTCATGGCCCTGGATGGCCATGGCCTTGACCGGGGCGTCCTTGGCGATCATTCGTACAATATAATCCATAGTTCTTTGTTCTCCTGGTGTATCAAGTCATTCCGGCTTACGGGCGGTGAAGAAGATACGGTCCTCCCCCTCTGCCGGTTCGCTCAGTTTCAAATTGCCATACTGGCGGATGTCCACAAAGCCAGCCTCTTCCAGATAGCCGGTGAGCTCCTCCATGGTGTAGGCATACTCCTCGTGGACCTCCCCATCCCGGAACCAGAGGTCATCCTCTTCCTGGCGGAAGACGTCCATGGCGTAGGTGCAGATCTTCCGGCTGGGATCGTAGTCAGTCCGCCAGACGCAGTAGGCCTCCTCGGTCTCGTCCAGGAAGATCCCCCCGTCCAACCCCTCCAGATGCTCCGGAGTGTGGACGTCAAAGACGAACAGACCGCCGGGCTCCAGGAAGAGCCGCACCCGCTGGAACGCCTTCTTCAGGGTGGCTGGGTCCGTCACGTGGTTCACGCTGTCCAGCAGGCAGACGCAGGCGTCCACGGTGCCGTACAGGTCCAGATCCTCCATGGCCTGGCACAGGAAGATGGGCCGTTCCTTTCCCTCGGATAGTTCCTTCTCGAAGGTCTGGGCCAGCATCTCCGGGGAGAAGTCCACCCCGATGACCTCATAGTCCCGCTCGGCCAGCAGGAAGGACATGGTGCCGGTGCCGCAGGCCAGGTCCAGGACGGTGTGGACGGGCTTCTTCTCCCGGGCAAACAGGGCCTCTAAATAGTCCGCCCAGGCCGGGTAGTTCACATCCCTGGTCATATCATCATAGCAGGCAGACAGAGAGTTGTAAGTGAATCCCATACCGCTCATTCCTTGTTCTTTTCCTCCTCCCAGAAGGCTTCCATTCTGGGCAGGATGGTCTGGTATCCCTCTGCCCCGTACTGGAGGCAGCGGTTGACACGGCTGATGGTAGCGGAGCTGGCCCCGGTGCGCTTGAGGATCTCCTGATAGATCATCCCCTCCCGCAGGTACATGGCCACCTCAATGCGCTGCTCCATCGCCTTGAGTTCATTGACGGTGCACAGATCCTGCATGAAACGGCGGCACTCCTCCACGTCCTTTAACTGGAGCAGGCTCTCGTACAGCAGGTTGTTTTCTTCCTTGGGAGACTTCTTCATGAAATGCTCCTCCTTTGCGCCGATATACTTTTCCATTTTATCAAGTTAAACTACGAATGTAAAGAGCAAAGAGAGCGGTTTTTGAAACTTTTTACGCTCCCCCCTCCATGGCCGCCCGGAGCTTTTCCAGGGCCTTTTTCTCCAGCCGGGAGACGTAGGACCGGCTGATGCCGC
>JAFXCU010000227.1 GCA_017521345.1 Ruminiclostridium sp.
AGGTGTGGGTCACGCCGTCAGCATCCACGCCGGTCACCGTCAATGCACTGCTGGTAGGCACGGCCCCCACCTGTGCCGCCGTGGTAGGAATGGTTGGTTTATCTTCCAGGTCTTTGTAACTCCCAGAAAAAACAACCTTGGAAAAGAATTCAAACCACGAATGAATGGAACTTAATATGTCATTTAACTGAGACCCGGAAGAGAAATTTTCCGGCTCCGGGCTCTGGGAGCTCAGAGTAACATGAATCTGAGACCCGTCCCCTGTTGGCGTCATGGCCCCCACGTCAGCAGCCGTCAGGCTCACCTCTCCAACCTTCTCGTTCACACTGGTCACCGGATAGGGCGGCGGATTGGAAGCGGAATACTGCTTCACGTTCTCCACGTTCCCCAGGCCCACCTCACTCTTGGTATAGCTGGGCTTGGATGCCGCCTTGGCCCAAGCAGGGATCTCCTCAGCCAGTTTGACCGCAAACTCTGCCTCAGTGCCTGTGTATCCTCCGTCCTGGGCATACTGGAATGCGGTCTTACCTGCAGCACCTCCGGCACCGGCAGCACCCCGGACGGACTTCCGGGTCCCCAGGTAGGCATAGTTGCTGTCCAGGTGGACCACCGGATAGTGGTAGTAACTGTAGGACAGCAGATCCCCCACCAGGATCTCGGATACACCCGACTGAGCAAGCACAGTGCTCAGGGCAATGCGATAGACGGGGGTGATCCCATCCACCTGGGTCGTGTAGGAAGCCGGAGCCGTGGTGATGTAGAGCAGGCCAGTTCCCCGCTGGCCGGTCTCGCCCTTCTCCCCAGGATCTCCCTTCTCGCCGGGGTCACCCTTCTCACCAGGGTCACCCTTCTCACCAGGGTCGCCCTTATCCCCAGGATCTCCCTTCTCACCAGGATCTCCCTTCTCGCCGGGGTCACCCTTCTCACCGGGGTCACCCTTCTCACCAGGGTCGCCCTTCTCGCCAGGGTCGCCCTTCTCACCAGGGTCACCCTTCTCACCGGGGTCACCCTTCTCACCAGGGTCACCCTTTTCTCCAGGGTCGCCCTTTTCGCCAGGGTCGCCCTTCTCGCCCTTCAGCATGGCCAGCTGCTCCTCGGTCAGCTTCTCAAAGGAGACTGTGCCGGGGATGCCCTGGGGACCTTGCGGACCAGGCTCACCCCTGGAGCCTCTTTCCCCCTTCAGGGAATCCAGCCACGCCTCCTCTGTGCCGTCATAGCCCCACTTCACAGCGATGCCGTAGGCAGACAGGAAGGTTCCCAGGAACTGCCGCCCTTCCCTGCGATGGGTCCGGTTGAACCAGGCGGCCCATTCGGCCAGGAAGGTGTTGGCCAGGTTCAGAGAGTTGTTGTACTTGCTGTACTCCCCGTTGACAAAGTCGATCATGGCGCACAGGTAGGCGTAGTACAGCTTGTCGTGGGGCGGACCCACGATGAGATCCTTGTCCAGATCATCGGTGGTGTACTGCTGACAGTCCATGGGGGCAATGTTCAGGACCTCGGTCTGGACCTTCCCCTCACACTCATTGAGGAACTGGAGCATCAAATCATCCGGATAGTTTACCTGATCGATCTGCTTGAGCTGTCTGGCCAAAGTGATGGCCGTTTTCACCGTCACATCGATCCCTCCTTTCAAAAAACACAGCGAGAGAGGGATCTGCTCCCTTCCCCCGCTGCGTTCTGCATGTGTGGTGATGATCAGACGTTGTAGAGCTTGGACTGACGTTCAAACTCCTTCTCTTCCTGGTCCATCAGCTCAGAGGCCGCGATATCCTGGCTCATGGACTGCTCCAGGACCCGGGCGAACTTCCGCTTGACCTGCACGGGCTTGCCCCGCTGGATCAGGCAGCTCTGGCCGTTGATGGCCACGAAGACGTCATTCTTATACTTATCGTTATCCCGGAAGAGCTGGATGGTCACCAGATCGTCGTCAGACTCCCCCTGCTGGGCAGGTACCTGAACGGTCTGTGCCTCCTGCTGGGCGGCAGCCACGATCTCTGCCGCCTGGCGCCGGGCTTCCTCCAGGATGGCCTCTGCCTCTGCGGCAGGGTCCGCCTGGGGAGTAACCGTCTCTTCCTGGACGTCCTTCTTGGTCTTTGCTTCTGCCATGGTCATTCCCTCCTTTATGCTGCCTCACCGGTGAAGGAAGAGGTGGTCTCGATGCGGACCATGAATGCCTCCACCAGACGAACCACAGCCTTGGTGGCCTTCCAGCCAGCGGTGGCACGCTGGTTCAGGGGGTCACTGGTGCCGCCGGAGCCCAGCTGCTTGATGATGTGCTCCAGACCGCCGCCGGTGATCTCGGTGGTGCCGTAGGCGTTGGCCCCGATGATCAGGGTGGAGTAGACGTCCCGGCCGTTGGCCCCTGCGCCGGTGAAGACCTTTGCCTCAGAGGTCTCCACGAACCGGACACCCTCGATGCGGCCGATCTCACCCTCGTAGATGTCCTCGGGGTCAGAGTAGCTCTTGACGTTGACCCACTTGGGATCGTTCATCAGGTCGTAGGACACGTCGGGGTGGATGATGCCGGCAAAGTAGCCGTTGATCTTCCGGGCGTTCATGACCTTCAGGAAGCGAACGGCCCGGCGGATGGCGTTCACGGTCATGTTGTGGTTGTTGGTCTCGCTGGTGTAGGACAGAGCAGCGCGGGAAGTCACCTGGCCCTCGGCATACTGGACGTTAGTGCCGCCGTTAAGGACCTCACGGGTGATGGTGTCCAGGGTGCGGCCTGCCTGACTGCCCAGCTCCTCCATGGCCACCACCAGGTTGTTGTCGATGGCGGTCAGGATCAGCATGTCGGACAGCTCCACGAAGCCGCCGTACTGCTGGACCTGGGCGGTGATGACGCTCATGGACAGCTTCTGGCCGTCCGGGGTCACACCTTCGGTGAGGGGCGTGAGGGCCTTGGGCAGGGGATCAAAGCGTCTGAACTCAATGATCTTGCCGCCGTTTTTGGGAATGTTGTGCTTCTGGGCGAACTGGTCATGGACCAGCTCGGGCTCCGCATTATCGATCAGATAATCGGAGTACCAGGTCTTCATCTCACCAGACAGGGTGTCCTGGGTGGTGACGTTGGTATTGCCGTCAAACAGATCCAGCTTGACGGACAGAAGGATCAGCTTGTCCTTGTTCATGTCGGATTCTCCTTTCCAAACTGGGGTCAGAAGGAAATCATCTTCCCCTGTTTCACTTGTCGGGCGACCTCCGCGCGGTCCTTCTTGGACAGCTTGGAGACATCGTCCTTGATGGTAAATCCGCTCTGGCCGGAGGTGCCGTTCTCGGAGGGCCGGGTGCCCTTGGCCCGGATGCTGGCCACCACCTGCTGCTGGGTGAGTTGGGCGGTCTGCTTCCGCTCGGCCTCCATGATCTCGTCCATGTGGAGGGCTCGATAGGCCGCATCCATGGAGACGTTGGCCTTCAGCATGGCCAGGAACCGGGGGTTCTGGACCTCGGTCTCCAGGCTAAAGGAGGGGTAGAGTTCCTTCAGGCTCTCTGCCTCCTGCTCCCAGGCCTTCATCTGCTGGTCTGCGCCGTCCCGGACAGCCCGAAGCTGTTCCCGCCGCATGGCCGCCTCATACTTCCGCTTCATGTCCTGGAAGACCTTGAACTGGTCCACGGTCATTCCGGCAGCTTCCGCCGCCTCAGACCAGTTGGCGTCGTCGTTCTCCACTGCCTTGGTCAGTTTCTCCAGGTCCTTGTCCTGGATCTGATAGCGCTCCATGAGCAGGTCGATGATGGGCTGCTGGCGGCCCAGCTGGGTCTCCAGGTTCTTGGTCTCCTTGAACCGCTGGTTGATCATCTTCTGGGTGTCCTCGGTGTAGAACTGCTTGTACTCACCGGTCACCAGATCCCGATAGGTCTTCCGCTTCTCTTCCAGAGCGTCGGGCGTGTTCTCACTGCCCGCAGGTACTTCCTTCCCGGCGGCGGAAGGGGGTGCAGGCTCCTGGCTGCCGCCTTCCTGCCCGGCGGGTTCCTGGGCAGGCTGCTTGCCAAAGAGGACCTTGTCATATTCGCCCGAAGATCTTCCCCGGCGGGTGGGAACGGGGATGGCTGCCTGGGATTCACCCTGTCCGCCGGCATCCCCGCCGCCCTCGCCTTCAAAGAGGTCCAGCAGGATGTCCAGCAGTTTGAAATGCTTTTTCATAGGTTTTGCCTCCTGTTTTCTCGCAGGATATCGCCCCTGTGTCAGCGCCCCTTGTGGGGATGGGTTCAGCATATCGAAGGGGCGGTCACTTTTCGCCCCGAAAAACAGAAAAATTTTTCAAAGTTCCAGCGGAGTCTCCACCCGGACCAATTCCGGGTACTTCTTCTCCAGCTGGAGCAGGCCAATGACCACCGCCTCAAAGGCGCCCTGGGCCTGTTGGTCTCCCCGGAAGTGGAGCAGAACGTCTCCCGGCTCCATTCGCCGGTTGTATACCGCCACATCCTGGGGCTCTGCGTTGGCCAGATATCCGGCCAGGGCATAGCACAGACCGCTCACAGCGGCGCAGACCACAGGGCTTCCCGTGGCATGGTCCTTCACAGAGAGCAGATACCGGCCCCCTTCGGCCTCGTAATACACCTTGGTCATGGCCCGGCCCTCACATTCCCGGGGTGGCCCCGGAACTGATGCTATCCATGCTGGGGGTACTGCGCTGGGCCAGCTGCTGACCATAGGAGGTCATGTTGGCCTTGCCTGCCGCCTTCATGGTCCGCCCCACCTGACTGCCGGAGGACTCCGGTGCTTTCTGCCCCTGCGGTTGAGGAACTGCCGTCTCTCCCACCCCCATGTCCTGGCCGGAGAGTTCCTGGATGATAAGGGCCATCTGATCCATCCGCTGGTTGACCTCCTGGAGCATGGTCAACAGGGTCTGGCCCTGCTTCACATAGTCCTTCACGTTCTCGATGCCCTCAAAGTCCATCATCTCCAGAGCTCCCATGGCCTCCTGGGCTCGCTGGGGATTGAAGAACCCGGCCTTGTAGAGTTCCATGGCCCGCTCGTTCTGCTCCATCCGGGAGAAGGGGGACTTCTTCTGGGCTTTCACCTCAATGTCAAAGACGGGTCGGCGGTAGAGCTCCACCTCCTGGCCATCGTACACAGCGGGAAGGAGCTGGTCCTTCAGCCCTGCGTTGGACAGGCCCACAAAGCGGTACTTCCCGCCCTCTCCGGTGATGCGGAAGGATCTCTCCTCGTCATAGAACTGGCGCACCAGCTCAATGCACAGGTTGATGATCTCCACATAGGCCCGGTAGCTGGAGGAGATCATGTCCCGGCTGACCTTATTGCCTGCCTCCTGGAGGGCGGCAATGGCAGCGGCCGCCGTGACCCCTCCGGCGCTGCCGGAGTTCACATCCTGGTTGGCCGCCGTCTCCTTCAGCTCGTCGATCTTCATCTGCAGGACGCTCATGTAGATGCCGGACATGGGCTGGAGGACGATGTCCTTGATCCGCCGGTCGTCCAGCTCCCCGGCCACATGGACCAGGGGCTTGTTCCAGTCCAGATACTCCTCCTCATTGACCGCCGTGTTTTCGGAGATAAAGGATCTGTGCTTGGTGGCCTTCATGGCGTGATCCAGGATGTGATCAAAGAGCTTGTCGATGTACAGCTGGGGACTCTTGCAGATGGCAACGTACCCGAAGCCCACAGGGGTCCCCTTCTCCGGGAAGAGAGGGTCCACCACGAAGGGATACTGCCCGTGGTCATAGAAGCCCCGGTCCCGGTATCTGGGGTCGTTCTCGCTGGCAAAGAGGACGGTCTGACCCACAAACTTCACATAGTGGAGGAGGGTCCTGCCCTCCGGGGTCTCCACCTTGTAGTACCAGTCCACCACCAGAGATTTGTGGCTCACATCCACGGTGTCGTCGTAGTTGTACTGCTTCACGTCCACCACGCTGCCGCCCATCTTCCCCTTGTGCTGGGGGTACTGCTGATCCAGCAGGTCCTCGTCCACCAGATCCACCACGAAGAGGTTCCGGCTGTCCTGGATGTTGGAGATCCCCGGCTCCCAGAAGATCCGGAGCAGGTCGATCTCCTGGATGTCGATGTCACCCAGGCCGTTGTCCTTCTTGGGTTCCCAGAAGATCCCGTAGACTGGCGCGCCGTGCTTGATTTTCTCCCACCAGGCGGCAGAGAAGGTGGCGTCAAACTTGTTGTAGCCCAGGATCACCGGCAGGACCTCGGAGAGGGTGTCTGCGCTGGCCTGGTCACTCTCCTCCCGGGGCAGAACGATGGGTTCCGGCACATTGTCCATGGCGTCGGCGTGCTTGTTGATGATGGCATTGAAGAGCCAGGCGGATGCGGGTTCCGGAGAGGCCTCCTTCTGCTTCTCCCGCCGAATGACATCCCAGTGGCGGATCTTCCACCACTCCTCTTCCTCCACGATCCGGGTCTCCAGGTTTGCTTTCCCCTTCTTGTATCGGGTCAGGGTCTCAATGGCCTGGGAGATCTCCTTCTCCCCGATCCGCCGGGTCATCCGCTCCAGACCGGGGACCTTCATGGCGCCGGGCAGTTCCCGGCCTTCCTGACCGACCACCTGCTGGAGGACCATCTCCGGCGGGACCTCCTTCACCTGGCCGGGCCAGGGCGGGGTCCCCAGGACATCCTCCTGGGGCTTGAATCGTCTATCCCAGATTCGCATATCAGTACCTCCTGTAATAGTCATAGCGGTCGTAGGTCATCTTGTCCTTGTGCAGATCCAGAGGATCGTAGGTGATGACCTGAGGGGCCTTCCTGGGCCTGGGTGAGATGGGGTTCTCCATGCACACATACCGCAGCTCGTCGTAGATGTGGTCCTCTCCGTCGGTGTCGATATCTTCCACGTTCCGCTGGTCATAGACCAGGTTGGGCACCGTCCGGATGAAGTGGGGGCAGGTCTCAAAGACATAGAGCATGGGCAGACCCTCCTCATCAAAGGCCAGCCGGTGATGGACCTGCATCTTCCCGTCCAACCGACTGTGCTTCCCCCGCTGGAAGTAGACCCGCTCCCGTTCCATCAGGACCCCGATGGACTCAGTGCCGTCACTGCCCCAGATGGCGGGATCTCCCACACGGAAGATCCTTCTGCCCCGCAGATTGGGGTCCTCCTCCTCCATGCGCCGGATCAGCCGGGCCACCTCAGAGGGCTCCTGCTTCACCCCGGTGTTGGGCCGTCCGGTACAGCCATACAGCTCCCGGATCCGGTAGAGCCGCCGGTCGTGATCCACGGCATACCAGCCCACGGAGTAGGGCTTGGAGTAGCCCCAGTCCAGGCTGCACCATACCGCCCAGGTCTCCGGGATCTTGAAGGGCCGGATCACATGGGTGTTGACCCGGTCCTGATAGCGGTCCGGGTCGTTCTTCCACTCCACGAAGACCTGACCGTCGAACCGATCCCAGTCGCCGTAGAGCAGGGCGCTGCGGTCGGCCTCGCTCATAAGGGCCAGGTTTTCGATGTAGCTGGGGTCGTTGGCCAGCAGGGCGGCGTTATCGAAGACGGAAGCCGGCACAAAGACCCGGGACCGATACCGCCGCTCCATGTGGCCATCCGGGAACCGGATCTTCACGCATTCCCACAGGGTCTTCATGGGAGGCCCGGCCGTGATGAACCGCTCCTTCACCCAGCCGTGACCAATACCGCCGGGGTTGGCGGATGCTCTCATATACACCCTAGTCCCCGGCCCGTTGGGGCGGTTTCGGGAGAACAGATAGGAGTATTCGTCCCAGGTAAAGTGGGTCAGTTCGTCAAAGGCAATGAAGTCGAAGGCCCGGCCCTGATACTTGATCCGGTCCTTGGTGTGCTGCATACTGCCAAAGATGATCTTGGCTCCCGACGGGAACCGCCAGGTGTGGGAGGAGGCGTTGTAGGTCGCCTTGGGGAAGGCCCGGGGATAGTAATGCAGGGACTTCTCAATGAGTTCCTCCAGCTCCGGGAAGGTCTTGCGCAGGATCAGCCCCTTGTAGTGGGGGATGTCCACCTGGCGCAGGCCCTCCACTATGATGGTGTCCGATTTCCCGCCGCCGGCAGCGCCGCCATACAGCCCTTCATACTCCCCTCTGGACTGAAAGAGCCTCTGCTTCTCCTGGGGCGTCCAGATCACCCGCCGTTCATCCATGGGCATCCTCCTCTTCCATCCGTGCTACCAGCTCCGGGGGCGGTTCCGGCTCGGGAGCCGCCGGGGCCAGGAGGACCACGCCGGTCTCGCCGCCCTCCTCCTGGATCTGCTTTTCAAAGAGGCCCAGATGCTTGGCCAGGGCATCCAGGGCATGGAGCTTGCTGGCCACCCGGTACTTCTTCACATAGCCCACGAACTCCCCGTCCTCAAAGCTCTCCAGCACATCCAGGGCGGCCAGAGCGGCCGCTGTCTCATCATCCAGATCACTAATATCCATGGGCTTTCCGTCGTATCGGAAGAGTTTCCTGGGGTCAAAGAAGGCCACCCTGGCATACTCCTGAAGGACCCGGTCGGCGGTAATCTCTGTCCGCGCCTGCTGGGCCTTCCGAGCTTCCTGAATGGCCGCCTGGATCTCATCATGTTTCAACAGCCGCTGGCCCTGGCTGTAGGCCGTCCGCTCACTGTAACCGGCCCGTTTGGCGGCCTGGGTCGCATTCAGGTCCACCAGATACTCCTGGACAAACTGCTTCTGCTTTTCGTTCAGCGCCACCCAGTCCACCTCCTTTTCCCTCCACGGTAGCAGACCCGGCTCTGCTTTTCGCCCCGAAACGGCAGATTATTTCGGGCATAAAAAAAGAGAGACCCTTTCGGGTCTCCCTGTGGTTCAGGTTTCTTCCCTGGGAACCACGCCAATGATGTAAGTATCGGTCTCCTCGTCCTTCCGGGAGCGGATCTCATACCGGCGGTGCAGATCGTCCACCCGGATCATGGGCAGCTCCAGGCGGTGACCCAGGACCTTGCCTTCCTCCCGTTCCTCCTGGCCGTACTTCAGGGCGCACTGGATCAGGATGGCATCCAGGCTGGCGTTCAGCTGGAGGATGGCCTCATCATGGATGTCGCATCTCCTCTTGTACCGTTCCAGCTCCCGGGACTGGTCGAAGACCTTCTTCCGATACTTTCCCAGCTCCTTCTCCAGGACCTTGATCTTATCACGATTTCGCATGTTTGCCTTCATGGCTGTCTTCCTTTCTGTCGTAATAGTGCATGAGTGCGGCAGCCACCGAACATTCCTGCCAGGTTCCGTCCCGGGCGCAGTAGGCCTTGGCGTATTCCCGCTTGGCCTGGGCATCGGGGAACCGGATCTTCCCGCCCTCACAGTGGATGGCGGTCTTCTCGTCCCAGGTGAAGAAGGGACAGGTCCAGGTGATGTGTGAGTATCCTGCCACAGCATGTCTCCTTTCTGGTCTTGATGGGTCTTCCTTCTCAGCGATGGATGCTCCGCTCCTTGCTGAAGCCATCCGGGTACCGCTCCATGAGCTTGTCCACGTTCATCCGGAAGATGTCATCCAGAGTGTATCCCAAAGCATGGGCAGAAATTGCCAGATACCATGCAACGTCGCAGAGTTCTTCCGCAACCTGCTGGTGGACCAGTTCATGTCCCTGGAAGATCCACTTCTTTACCAGATCAGATGCCTCTCCGGATTCACCACTCAGCCCCAGAACACCATTGAGAAGCAGCAGCTCATTCTTGTCAAAGGCTCCGCTCTCCTTCATCGCTAAGATCTTGACCGGCAGATCCTCATTGGTTTTAGTCCAGGCAGTTCGAAGAGCCGCCCTCTGATAATCATTGGCGGTCATGCCGTCATGGGATGCCACAGCTTTGAAGTGTTCCAGGTACTTCAAAGCATCGATCAACTCTTCCTGGATGTGCTCAATGCGCTGGTCGGTCGGCATGGTGTCGTTTTCTTCCAGATCCTGGCCGTATTTGTCCCGACCTTTGGCTTCCTGCCGCAGGTTGATGGCAGTGATGTTCTTCCAGTAAGGTCTTACCTCATTATCCTTCATGGACTGAAGCAGAACGACCGTCTCATGCAAGAGCCCCTCCCTGCAAATGGAGTTCTTATTGTAGCCACACAAGGAACAGGATCCAGCACAGCAACACTTCAAATCATTGATGATTTCCTGGATCGATCTCATTTTAGCCATTTTACTTCTCCTTTCCCTTTGTCTCGGGGAGCAGACCGACAAACCGGTTCTCCTCGTAAACGTACTTAATGTCGATGCCGGTCACCTGCTGTGCCCGGAGCCGAAGCTTCTCCCAGGCATAGTCATCGTCCACCTCGTCCCGCATGCGCTCGATCTCCTCGCTGTTGGCCTGCAGGCATTCAAAGAACTTCCGGGCCCGCCTGGGTCCGATCTCAAAGGCATCTGCCATGGCGCAGACCATCAGCCACATCATCCGCTGGGTCTGCATATCGGCATGGATCTGGGTCAGGGTGTCCGACGCTGCCTTCTCAATGGCCTTCTCTTTGGCTTTCTGATAGGCCAGCACATCGGCATAGTTCGCCCCTTTGGGTTTCCCCTGGGGCCTTCTGCGTTTTTGCTTCATGATCAGACTCCCAATCCCAACAGCTGGACCATAGTGCAGGCCTCACAATGAAGCTCCAGGCTGTCCTGATCCTCACACTCCCGGGGGAACCGGCAGTGTTCATCGCAGAATACTTCGGCCATCTTTTGTGCCGCTGACTCCCAGCAGGCCGAATGAAAGACCTTGGCCGTCTTTACCGGCTGTCCGCAAAACTTACAGTTTGCCATCAGAGTTACCTCCCTTGGTTCGCTTCATAATCATTGTCCCGGCAAATCGCCGGCAGGGGCATATACGCCCAGTGGGTGATCTTGGGCCATACCCGGCTGCTGAGTCCGAACCAGCGTATGGCATCAACGTAAGGCTCGCCGTACCGGGGAAGAACAGTCAGAAGCAGCAGTTTCCCATATTCCTCCCGTCCCGGCGGATCAGCAGTCATGCTGTGCCATACTATCATCGCTCGGATCCTCCGGCGGCTTCGGCAGTGGCATCCAGTGGGTGACTCCTTTTTCATCCCATTTCCCACGCCATTGCCAGCTTATGTACATGGCACCGGTATCAAGGAAAACGAGAACGCCAGCTCCGTCACCAGGCAACCTCTCCTGTACACTGATCCATTCACTCATCGGGTGTCACCTCCATAAACCATCATAGCTATCGTCTATGCACTGGTTACGCAAACAGCTTTCGCACACCAAATGGCTTATAGCTCTACGCTTTCTACCCGTGCGGTACATATAACCGTCATCAGTAATCGTTGTTTCATCCTCTATAAAATACACAGGGGCAAGCAATCCGCCGCAATATGGGCAATTTCCAAAATCACGCATCCTCTCCACCTCCTCTCATGTCTGCGCCGCAGTTGGGACAGAAATCCATAAAGTATTCAAACTTTGGCGGCTCGAAGGAGCAACCACTCCAGATTTCAGGACCCATTGGCATCATCCCGCAGGCGGTACAATGGTTGTCCTCCCACCGCCCATGTACAATCGGGGCATACTCCACAGGTTCAGGCCGCTCCCACACTACATTCCGGTCATAATCCAGCACCTTCAGGACCACACCGAAAATCTCCGGAGCATGGAACATATAGTTTCTGCTTTGGTCCAGGTAGCAGGTGTGAACGATAGGCTTCGGCCCGGTCTGGATAATCTGCTTCAAAAAACCACCGATGGTGGCAGATGGGTCTGAGCACCAGACGACATCGAAAACAACGGGTTTTCTATCCACGTCGATGACAGCAATGCCGCCGTCCGGGATCCCAATGCCCATGAGGCAGTCGCCACAAATTTTGTGTTCTTCGATCATGTAGTTCTCTCCTTTTTTGGTCGGCATCCATACACCGCCTGATAGAATCCCTCGGCGGTCTCCACCGTCCGCTCCCTAGCGAACCGGCTGCCGGCTGCCTCGATCTGACGCCACATGGCCCAGGTCTTTTCCATGTGGTCCATCTGGGCCTGACGGTTCCGGAACTCCCGCAGGAGCCGGGCCTTCTCCCGCTTCCCCTGGTCCTTTGGCATGTGGGTGAGCTTGGCATAGGCATAGAGCTGGCGGAAGGCCTGGAAGAGCATCTGCTGGGCCAGGTTCAGCCCCTGGGGCATCTCCTCTCCCCGGTAGGCCAGGTCCTCGATCTGATCGGGGCTCATGGCAGGGCCTCCAGCCGGATGTAGATCCCCGGGATCTCTGCCCAGAACTTCTCGCAGAGCTCCGAGGCCACCTGGGCATCGTCCTGCCAGAACCCCTCGGCAGTCATGCAGTCCTTCAGGAGCTTCTGGAGGTTGTCCGTGTCCGGCTTGGTGATCCGGTACTCTCCGTCCAGGTGCCGACCCCTGGGGAAGCACCACTTCACCAGCAGCCGGACCCCGCCGGTCATGGGCTGCTCAGGCCGATGTCTGGCCAGGTGCGCCCGAAGCTTGGCCCGGGCATCCTGAAGTTCGGGCGGTTCATACACGATGGGCTTGCCCTTGTGAACCCGGATGGACTTCTCCTGGTGGGTCACAGTGGGCGGGATCATCGCCATAAAAAATTCCATTTCATTTGCTCCCTTCACTGGTCCCCTTAAACCCAAGAGTCACTTCCTGCTTCCCCTCTCC
>JAFXCU010000228.1 GCA_017521345.1 Ruminiclostridium sp.
ATGTCCTGGACGAGGACCAGGTCCGGGCCAACTGCCGGACCTACGTTCAGGCCCTGGGCCAGTATATGCCCGAGGGCTCCTACCCCCTCTTTGCGGGCAAAGCCCTGTGCTTCAAGGGGCTCTACCCCATCCTGGATTCTGAGGGCATGGGGGCCGACGTGGTCTCTCCTGGCGAGATCTACACCGCCCTGGCCGGCGGTTTCCCCCCGGAGAAGCTCTACTTCCACGGCAACAACAAGACCGACGAGGACATCCAGTACGCCCTGGAGAGCGGCGTGGGCCACTTCATCGTGGATAACCATCACGAGCTGGAGCGGCTGGATCGGGCCGCCGGTGAGATGGGTATCCGTCAGAAGGTCCTCCTCCGGGTCACCCCCGGCATCGATCCTCACACCCTCCAGGCCATTAACACCGGCCGTATCGACTGCCAGTTCGGCATCCCCATTGAAACAGGACAGGCTGCCCGGTTTGTCCAATCCGCAGTGGGCATGAAGAACCTGGATGTCTTGGGCTTCCACAGCCACATCGGCTCCCAGATCTTTGAGGCTGAGCCCTTCTACGACGCTGTGGACATCCTGCTGGAGTTTGCCGACCAGATGCGCAAAGAGCTGGGCTTCACCGTCCGGGTCCTGAACCTGGGGGGCGGCTTCGGCGTCCGGTACAAGGAGTCCGACCCTGTGGTGGACATCCCCGGCAACATCAAGGCCCTGTCCGAGCACCTGAAGGCAGGCTGTGCCGCCAAGGACTACCCTGTGCCCCAGATCCTCCTGGAGCCCGGCCGGAGCATCGTGGCCAACGCCGGTATCACCCTCTACCGGGTGGGCGGCGTGAAGACCATCGAGGGATACCGCAGCTACATCACCGTCAACGGCGGCATGACCGACAACCCCCGGTACGCCCTGTACCAGGCCCCCTATACGGTCCTGCCCGCCGACCGGATGAACGACCCCCGTGATTTTGAGTGCACCATCGCCGGCCGCTGCTGTGAGAGCGGTGACCTGATCCAGGAGAACATCATGATGCCTCGTGCCCAGCGGGACGATCTGATCGCCGTTCTGACCACCGGCGCCTACAACTTCACCATGTCCTCCAACTACAACCGCCTCTGCCGACCTGCCCTGGTGCTGGTCCATGCCGGCCAGGCCCGTCTGGCCGTCCGCCGTCAGACCTTCGAGGATCTGATCGCCTGTGATTTGTAAAAGAAAAGAAAAACATAAAAGCCGAGCCGAAGACATTTTGTCTTCGGCTCGGCTTTTATCAAGAGAGAAGGAGAGAGTAGATCAAAACTTGTTTTTCTTCAGCAGGATGAGACCAAGGACCAGGGTCACCACCTCGCCGATGAGAGCGGCCATCCAGATGCTGAAGTTTCCGCCCAGGGCGAAGAGGATCAGCAGAGCGCCGGGCAGGAAGAGGAAGCCCCGGCACAGGGAAAGAAGACCGGAGGCGAAACCCTTGCCCAGGGCGGCGAAGTATCCGGCCAGGGCGATGGAGATGCCGGCGGGCAGGTAGGACAGGGCGTACTGCCGCAGGGCGGACACGGTGTCCGGGAAGAGAGCGCTGTCCCCCTCCAGCAGGAGGGACACGATGGAGCTGGGGGTCAGCTGGCAGACCAGTTCCACCACCACGCCCACAGCCAGGACCACGATGATGCACTGCTTCAGGTAGTAGCGAACGGTGCTGCGGTCGTTCTGGCCCACGGCCAGGCTCACCAGGGGCATCATGCCCTGGGCGATGCCCTGCATCACCATGGAGACCAGGAGGCTCACATAGGCGATGACGGCGTAGATGGCCAGGGATTCCTCCCCCAGCAGGGAGAGGATCACGTGGTTGTACAGGAGGGTCAGAAAGCCCAGCATCAGTTCGATGGAGCAGTCGGCAATGCCCAGGGGGAGGATGCGCTTGAACTCCTTCAGCTTGAGTCTGAACTTCCGGAAGCGGAGGTTGGACTTGCCCGACAGGAAGTAGGACAGGAAGAAGACCATGCTGCCCAGCTGGGCAAGGCCCGTGGCCAGGGCGGCGCCGAAGACCTCCCAATGGAAGATAAAAATGAACAGGTAGTCCAGGCCCACGTTGATGATGAAGCTGATGCCCACGCCGATGGTGGCCAGGATGGGGGCACCGTCCACCTTTACCATGACCTCCAGGCAGTAGGACAGGATGAAGCACACCGAGAACAGGCAGATCACGTGGAGGTACTGGGAGGTATAGCCGATGGTCTGGGGTCCCGCACCCAGCAGATAGCCCAGGGGTTCAGCGAAGATGGAGACACCCACAGTCAAAAGAAGGGATACGGCCAGGATGACGGCCACCGTCTGGGTGAAGATCTCCTCGGCACGGTCGTGCTCGTGGTTGCCCATGGCGAAGGCGCACAGGGTAGAGGTGCCCATGGACAGGAGGATGGCGATGCCGGACAGAATGTTGATGAAGGGCAGGGAGATGTTCACAGCGGCCAGGGCTAACTCTCCCACTCCCTTGGAGACAAAGATCCCGTCGATGATGGTGTAGGAGGAGAAGAGGACCATAGCCGAGACCGAGGGGGCCACGTACCGGGCAAAGGTCTTCCAGGACCGGGTGGGCAGGGCTGCATGGGACGAAGACAAGATGATTCACCTCAAAAAATTGACAATGTTAGAAAATGTAACTTGCTCACACACAAGTTATCTGGTATACTAAGGATAAACTATGGGGCGACCCTAGAGTCAATAGAAAACAAAAAATTTTTCAGAAAGGCGGGATGGCATGGACAAACACCTCTTCAAGACGGCGGAGTTCGCTGCCCTCTGCGGGGTGAAGAAGGACACCCTCCTCCACTACGATCACATCGGGCTGCTAAAGCCCCAGAAGGTAGGGGAGAACGGCTACCGGTACTATTCTGCCCGTCAGCTGGCCACCTATGACCTGATCTCCGCCCTCCGTCGCCTGGACACCCCCCTGTCTGAAATTCGGGACTACCTCACCCGCCGCAGCCCTGAGGCCCTGCTGGAATTGCTGGAAGAAAAGGAACAGGCCCTGGAGGCCGAGCGGAAACGTTTGGAGCGGATGGGAAGCCTCCTGCGGGAGACCATCCGCACCACCCGTCTGGCCCAGGCGGTCCGGCCGGGTGAAATTTGCCTGGAGGAGCTTCCCGCCGCTTCCTTTGCGGTGGTGAAGGCTCCGGCCTTTCAGGAGTTCGAGGAGTCGGTCTACCTCCTCCACGTCCGGGACCTGCTGGCCTGGGCCCGGGAGCAGGGGAGCGGGGCCAGCGCCCCCGGGGACATCTTCTGCCGGGAGAACCTGGACCGGGAGGAGGTCCGGGAGGACTTCTACTGCTGCCCGGTGGCCCAGGAGACGCCGGACTGGCCCATCCGCCATCGGCCCGGGGGGACCTATGCGGTCCTCTACCACCAGGGGTCCTACCAGTCGGAGTACGAGGCCATCCACCGGCTCCGGGACTGGGTCCTGGACCAGGGGTACGAGATCGACGGAGACCTGTACGAGGAGGACCTGGTGAACTACACCACCTCCGATGACCCGAACTCCTACCTGTTGAAACTCAGCGTGAAGATTAGAAAACCGGAGGAGGAGAACCCATGAAGAACCAGGAGATCATTACAGTCCTGGGTCAGACCCGGGACAGCTTCTACCTCTACGACCAGAAGGCCATCCTGGACCGGGTCCGGACCCTCAAAGAGGACTTTCCCGGGGTGTCCTTCCTGTACTCCATCAAGTGCAATCCCCATCCCCAGGTGCTCAAGACCATCTTTGGGGCGGGCTTTGGGGCGGATGCCGCCAGCCTGGGGGAGGTGGAGCTGGCCAGTTCCCTGGGCCTGTCCGGCCAGGCCATCCAGTTTTCTGCACCGGGCAAGTCGGATGCCGCCCTGGAGGGGGCCTGGGACAAGGCGGTCATCACCGCCGACAGCCTCAACGAGGTCCGGCGGCTGGCAGACCTGGCCCGTGAGCGGGGGACCCCGGTAAAGATCGGCCTGCGGGTGAACCCGGCCTTTGGCTTTGATGGTCCCGATGGACTGCCCAGCAAGTTCGGCATCGACGAGGACCAGCTTCTGGCGGCGGTGCCCTGGCTGCGGCAGGAGCCCCATCTTCAGATCGTGGGCCTGCACATCCACCTGAAGAGCCAGGAGCGGCGAAGTGAGGTCCTGCTGGCCTACTATAAGAACTGTCTGTCGGTGACCCTGGAGCTCCAGGCCGCCCTGGGCTGTGAGCTGGAATTCATCAACCTGGGCTCCGGTATTGGAATCCCCTACGGTCCGGAGGATGCCCCCCTGGATACCAAAACTCTGGGCCAGGGGCTGGCCAGACTGTGGCGAAAGGGGCAGCGCCTCTTCCCCAAGGCCACCCTTTACCTGGAGACCGGACGCTTTTTGACCGGCCCCAGCGGAGTCTACGTCACCAAGGTCATGGACAAAAAGGTCTCCCAGGGAAAGACCTTCCTGATCCTGCACAATACCCTGAACGGGTTCCTGCGGCCCTCGGTGGCCCGGCTCATTGAGAGCTACACCGGGGAGGCAGACCCCATCGGCACCGAGCCCCTCTTCACCCAGCGGGATGCCTTCGGATTCCTGCCCATCCCCTGTCGGGAGGAGACCGAGTTGGTCACCCTGGCGGGGAACCTGTGTACCGGAGCCGACGTGATGGCCCGTGACTGCCTCCTGCCCCGGATGGAGCCGGGGGATCTGATGGTGGTCACCAACGCAGGCAGCTACGGAGCGGTGCTGTCCCCCATGCAATTCTCTTCCCAAGTCCCACCCCAGGAGCTCTTTCTGACGGCAGAAGGGCAGATCCTGGAATGATAGAAGAACTCACACACATAAAACTTCATAAGGAGGACCACAGGATGACACTGGATATCACAAAGATCACCCAAGAGTACACCGTAAAGCGGTTGGGGGAGGAGGACTTCCCCGCCATCCTGGCCCTATATGGGGGCAATCCCCAGTATTTTGCCGCCATGAACCAGCCCGTCCCGGAGGGGGGACTGGAGGAAGACATGGCTGCCGTTCCCGAAGGAAAGTCTCTGGAGGACAAGTATTGGCTGGGCTTCTTCCAGGAAGACCAGCTCATCGCCCTGCTGGAGCTGGTCACCAGCTACCCGGAGGACAACACGGCCTACGTGGGCCTGTTCATGGTGGCCGCTGACCGCCAGGGACATGGCCTGGGAACCCAGCTGATGAACCAGATCTTTGCCTGGCTGAAGGAGGGGGGCTTCGCCTGGGTGGAGCTGTCCTATACTTACGGCAACGCCCAGAGCGAGCGGTTCTGGTTCAAAAACGGCTTCTTCCCCACGGGAGCCATCCGCCCCATGGAGGACTATGTTGCCATCTCCCTGCAGAAGCATCTGTGAGGAGAAATAGAAAAAATCCGTATGCCATTCAGGTTGGCATACGGATTTTTTGCTGCTCATTTTTGCGCCCACTGCTCCTTGGTCATCACATTGGTGTGCCCAATGCGGACCTCATTCAGCAGGGGGACGGGGACCTCGTTGCAGGTGTGGTGATAGGAAAATCCCATCTTCTCCTGGGTCCGCTTGGATTTCTCGTTGCCCTCATAGTACCCGGACCAGATGGTGGTCATGCCCAGGTCATGGAAACCGTACCGCAGAATTTCCGCAGCGGCTTCGGGCATATAGCCCCGACCCCAGAAGGGTTTGCCCAGCCAGAAGCCCAGCTCACACTCGTCGGCCCGGTCGGTCATGTCGGTGCTGTCCCCGGTTTTCAGGGCAATGGCCCCAATGACCTCTCTGCCGTCCTTTTCACAGATGGCGAAGGAGGTCTCGCCCCGGAGAACGGTCCGGATGATCTCCCGGCTCTCTTCCACTCTCTGGTGGGCGGGCCACCCGGCGGCAGGCCCCACGTCGGGGTCGCTGGCGTATCGGAACAGGCTTTCGGCGTCGGATTCCTCCCAGGGGCGGAGGATGAGCCGCTCAGTTTCCAGTCTCATGGCTCAGAACCTCGCGATCCCTGCCCGGCGGGCCTCGCCGGCCACGGCCTTGGCCACAGCATCGGCGGCAGCCCGGTTCAGGGGAGAGGGGAGGATGTAGTCGGGGGAGAGCTCCTCCTCGGAGACCATATCTGCCAGAGCCTGGGCGGCGGCGTGCTTCATCTCCTCGGTGATCTGGACGGCTCCGCAGGACAGGGCCCCCTTGAACAGGCCGGGGAAGACCAGCACGTTGTTGATCTGGTTGGGGAAGTCCGACCGGCCGGTGCCCACCACGGCGGCGCCGTGGGCCTTGGCCACGTCAGGCATGATCTCGGGGACGGGGTTGGCCATGGAGAGGATGATGGGGTCCTTGGCCATGGTCTCCACCATTTCCCCGGTGACGAGACCCGGACGGGAGACCCCGATGAACACGTCGGCCCCCACCAGGGCGTCGGCCAGGGAGCCCTTCCGGCCCTCCCGGTTGGTCCGGGCGGCCAGCTGGGCGTGGTGGTCGGAGAGGTTGGGGTCACCGGCCCACAGGATACCGTCCTTGTCGCAAAGGGTCATGTTGGCAAAGCCCTGGTCCAGCAGGAGCTTGGCGGCAGCCCCGCCGGCGGCACCGATGCCGTTGATGACGATGCGGACATCCTCCTTCCGCTTGCCCACCACTTTGAGGGCGTTGGTCAGGGCGGCAGTGATGACCACGGCGGTGCCGTGCTGGTCATCGTGGAAGACGGGGATGTCGCAGAGTTCCTTCAGGCGGCGCTCCACCTCAAAGCACCGGGGGGCGGAGATGTCCTCCAGGTTGATGCCTCCGAAGCTCTTGGAGATGAGAGCGATGGTCTCCACCATCTTGTCCACGTCCTGGGTGTCCACGCAGATGGGGAAGGCGTCCACCCCGGCAAACTCCTTGAAGAGGACGCACTTGCCCTCCATGACGGGCATACCCGCCAGAGGGCCGATGTTCCCCAGGCCCAGGACGGCGGAGCCGTCGGTGATGACCGCCACCATGTTCTGGCGGCGGGTCAGAGCGAAGGACTTGGCGGGGTCCTTCTGGATCTCCAGGCAGGGGGTGGCCACGCCGGGGGTGTAGGCCAGGGACAGGTCCTTCTGGGTCTGGATGGGGCAGCGGGAGACCACCTCCAACTTCCCCTTTAATTCATAGTGTAAAGCCAAAGATTCGGCGTTGATGTCCATGTTTCGTTCTCCTTTATACCATTTCTTCCGGGTGGAAGGCTTCGTCAAAGGTCTCCGGGGTAAAGAGTCCCAACTGCACAGCGGCCTCCTTCAGGGAGATGTTCTCCCTGTGGGCCAGCTTGGCGATCTTGGCCCCGTTCTCATAGCCTACGATGGGGGTCAGGGCGGTGACCGTCATGAGGGAGCGGTCCAGGTTCTCTGCCATCTTCTCCCGGTTGGCCGTGAGGCCATCCAGGCAGCGGGCGGTGAAGGACTCCATGCCGTCGGACAGGAGCCGGACGGACTGGAGGTAGTTCAGGGCCAGCACGGGCATATACACGTTCAGCTCAAAGTTGCCCTGGCTGGCGGCGATCCCCATGACGGTGTCGTTGCCCATGACCTGGACGGCCACCATGGTGAGGGCCTCGCACTGGGTGGGGTTGACCTTACCGGGCATGATGGAGGAGCCGGGCTCGTTCTCGGGGATGAAGATCTCCCCCAGGCCGCACCGGGGGCCGGAGGCCAGCCAGCGGACGTCGTTGGCGATTTTCATCAGGTTGGCGGCCAGGGCCTTGAGAGCCCCGTGGGAGTACACCAGGGCGTCATGGGCGGTGAGGGCGTGGAACTTGTTGGGGGCGGTGCGGAAGGGCAGACCGGTGAGTTTAGCGGCCTCCTCTGCGGCGGCCTCACCGAAGCCCTTGGGGGCATTCAGACCGGTACCCACGGCGGTGCCTCCCAGAGCCAGCTCGTACAGACCTTCCAGAGAGCCTAAAATCATGTCCCGGGCGTGCTCCACCATGCTCCTCCAGCCGGAGATCTCCTGGCCGAAGGTGATGGGGGTGGCATCCTGGAGGTGGGTGCGGCCGGTCTTCACGATGTCCCGGTTCTCCTCCTCCAGCCGGCCCAGGCAGGCCAGGATGGTCTCCAGGGCGGGCAGCAGCTGCTGGTGGACGGCGGTCACCGCAGAGATGTGCAGGGCAGTGGGGAAGGTGTCGTTGGAGCTCTGGGACATGTTCACGTGGTCATTGGGGTGAAGGATCTTGGCTCCGGCCAGGTGGTTGCCGTAGTTGGCGATAACCTCGTTGCAGTTCATGTTGGGCTGGGTACCGCTGCCCGTCTGCCAGACGGCCAGGGGGAAGTGGCCCTCCAGCTTGCCCTCCAGGATGTCCCGGCAGGCGGCCTGGATCAGGGCGAACCTGTCCTGGTCCAGCTTTCCCAGCCGGAGGTTGGCGGCGGCGCAGGCCTCCTTCAGAACGGCAAAGGCCCGGATAACCTCGGCAGGCATTTTTTCCGTGCCAATGGGGAAATTTTCAAAGCTGCGCTGGGTCTGGGCCCCCCAATACCGGTCGGCAGGGACGGCCACTTCACCCATGGTGTCGTGTTCGATACGGAATTCCAATGGAATCGCCTCCATATAAAAATAAGGGGGCGGCTTTTGGCCGCCCCGCTGGGGTTGCAGGTCAATTAAACGATGAGGTTCATTTTTTCAAACATATCATTGAAGGTGCCGCAGTTGCGAACCACCACGCCGGCCCGGGCGTCAAAGACCAGGGGCGGGGTGTTGATGAGGATGAGCTTGTGGCCCTGATAGGCCTTCATCAGGTTGGGGACGGGGAACTCCGCCAGGGCGGAGCCGTCGATGATGAGGACCTCACAGGACTTGACGGTCTCGATGGCCTTTTGGATGAGGTCCAGGTCGTAGGGCTCCTCCTCCAGGACGATGGCGGGGCGGATGAAGTCGCCGCACATATCCACCGTGCACTGGGGGACGATGGCAGGGTCGTCGTAGATCTTGAAGAAGTCAAAGTAGTCATCGCACTTGCCGCACCAGGTCCGCATCACCGAGCCGTGGGTCTCGATGACGTTCCGGCTGCCGGCCTCCTGATGGATTCCGTCGATGTTTACGGTGATGATGGCCTTGAGCTTCCCGGCCTGCTCCAGTTTCACCAGGGACTGGTGGGCGATGCCA
Organism: Ruminiclostridium sp.; assembly: GCA_017521345.1. The sequence goes on from JAFXCU010000228.1 coordinate 9,059, forward strand.
GGCTCGGCTTCGATGAGGGGGGCCAGGACCTTTTCCCGGTACCACCGGAAGAAGATGGTGGGGGACCGCTGGACGAAGGACAGGCGGAGCATCTGGCTGGGAGAGAAGCGGAACTTTTTCTTGTAGTCCTCGTCCATCTCCCGGTAGTCGGGGAAACCGGCATCCTTGGAGAAGTCCTTGCCGGAGATGAAGACGATATTATCGCTCTCGTTGATCCACTTTTCCATGATGGAAAGTTCGACGGACATAGCAAAACTTCCTTTCTTCCGGGGATGGGGTCAGCGGACGATGATCTGGGAGAAGACCTCACCGATGGGCTCGTTGATGGCCAGGTCGGCCTGGCTGTCCATGCTGGTCTTGGACTTGTTGATGAGGACCAGCTTATTGCCCTTGTAGTAGTTCACCAGACCGGCGGCAGGGTAGACCACCAGGGAGGTGCCGCCGATGATGAGCATGTCAGCGTTGCGGATGGCATTGACTGCCCCAGAGATCACATCAGAGTCCAGGCCCTCCTCGTAGAGGACCACGTCAGGGCGGACGATGCCCCGGCAGTCTCCGTTGTCGCAGTAGGGCAGGATATCGCAGTTGGCAATGTGGGACACAGGGAACTTCTTGCCGCAGCGGGGGCAGTAGTTGCGCAGAGTGGAGCCGTGGAGCTCGTAGACCATCTTGCTGCCGGCGGCCTGGTGGAGGCCGTCGATGTTCTGGGTGACCACGGCAGAGAGCTTCCCGGCCTGTTCCAGCTCGGCCAGTTTTAAGTGAGCAGGGTTGGGCTTGGCCCCTTCGATGATCATCTTATCCTTGTAGAACTTGTAGAACTCACCAGGGTTCCGGGCAAAGAAGCTGGCGCTGAGGATGGTCTCGGGGGGATAGTCGTACTTCTGGTTATACAGGCCGTCCACACTGCGGAAGTCAGGGATTCCGGACTCGGTGCTCACGCCTGCACCGCCGAAGAAGACGATGCGCTGGCTCTCGTCGATCCATTTCTGTAAGGTTGCAATTTTCTGATCCATAAATACCTCCTGTTCTATGGGACGGTGGGTGGGACGAAAAACTTATCTGCGAGGATTCGGCCGGTGGTCCCGGCGGTTCTGATAGGGGTCGGAGCCTCTCCGGTCATCCCGGGAGGTGGTGCGGCGGTCCCGCTCGTGGTAGCGGTCCCGGCTGTCCCGATAGCGGTCCTGCTCCCGGGAACGGCGGTTCTGCTCCTGCCAGCGGCGCTCTTCGGCCTCTCGCCGGCGGATCTCCTCCCGGCGTCGATCCATCTCCTGGCGACGGCGGGCTTCCTGCTGGCGGCGCATGGCCTCTTCCTCCCGGCGGCGGGCCTCCTGGGCGCGTCTGCGCTCTTCCTCTTCCCGACGGCGGGCTTCCCGCTGGCGGCGGCGTTCCTCTTCCTCCCGCTGGCGGGCTTCCTGTCGGCGGCGGCGCTCCTCCTCCTGCTGGCGGCGGATCTCCTGGCGGTGGCGCTCCTGCTCCTCCCGGATCCGGGCCTGCTCGGCTCGGCGGACCTCCTGGGCCTGGCGGCGGCGTTCCAGTTCCTCCTGTCGGATGCGGTTCTGCTCCTGACGCCGCAGGTCACGGGCCTGGTGCTGCTGGTCATACTCCAGCTCCTCCTGGATGCGGCGGGCCTCCGCCTGCTGGCGTTTCAGCTCCTGCTTGGCCTTCCGGGCCTCCTGCTGCTCCTTGGCCTTTCGGATGACCACCCGGCGGACAAAGCCCACCAGGAAGAGGATCGCAGCCAGGATCAGCAGGATCTGGACGAAAATATTTCCGAACACAGCGTTCACGCTGTGAAGGAAGGCCATGAAGGGGGAGAAGGCCACGTCGTTCACGGCCACCATGTCCACCTGAGCGTACTCCTGGCCGTCGTAGATGACCGAGACGGTGCCCAGAGCCTGACCGGCCGAGATGGGGGCGATGGCGTTGTTGCCGTCCATGGATAGGCGCAGGTCCAGCTTTTCCTCGTCAAACTGGCCGGGGATCAGGGTGCGGACGGTTTCCTCCGGCTGGACCACCACATGGGAGGACTCGGCGGAGAACTTCACCGGGACCTCTTCCAAATAGGTGTCTGCGTTGAGCAGGGTGGCGGTGGTGAAGTTGTCATAGCCCCAGTCCAGCAGCTTGGCGGATTCGGTGAACTGCTTGCGCAGGACCTTGTTGGGGCCGGTCTCGGGATTTTCACACCCCAGGACCACGGCGCACAGGGTGGTGCCCTTCCGGGTGGCGGCGGAGACCAGGCAGTAGCCGGCTTCCCCGGTAGAACCGGTCTTGATGCCGATGGTGCCCGGGTATACATAGCCGTAGTACTTGAAGCGGGTCAGCAGACCGTTGGTGTTGTACAGGGTCCGCTCGGCCGACTTGTTGGTGGCGGGGACGGTATAGGTGTCCGTAGAGACGATCTCCCGGAAGGCGGCGTGGGTCATGCCCTCCTTGGCCATGAGATAGATATCCTTGGCGGTGGAGTAATGGTCGGGGTTGTGCAGGCCGTGGGGGTTTACAAAGTGGGTGCCCTCCATGCCCAGCTCCTGGGCGCGCTTGTTCATCTCCTCCACGAAGGTGGGGATGTCGCCGCTTACGGTCATGGCCAGGATGTTGGCCGCCTCGTTGGCCGAGTGGACCATCAGGCAGTAGAGCAGGTTCTGAACGGTGATCTCCTCTCCGGCTACGATGTTGGCGGTGGAGGAGTCGTCCGTGATGTCTGCCAGGGCGGCGGCGTCCACAGTGACCACGGTGTCCATGGAGAGATCTCCCCGGCTGACCGCCTCAATGGTCAGCAAAGCGGTCATGATCTTGGTGATGCTGGCAGGGTAGCGCATCTCGTCGGCGTTCACCTCATGGAGGACCTGGTCGGTATCCATGTTGATGAGGAGGGAGGCGGTGGCCTCCAGGGTAATGGGTTCAATGCCCGGGTACTCCACCGCCTGGGCCGCCGGAAGGGTCAGGGTGGTGAAGAGGGACAGAGTCAGCAAAAAAGAAAGGGCGCGAATCAGCGTTTTTTTCATAGGAAACATACACATCCCGTGTTATAATATCCGGAGAGGGGCCCGGTTGGGCCTCCCGGTAAAGATCATACCTTATAGAAATAAAATTATATCATTTCATGGCGGCAGACGCAATGGGGGCGGGAGACAATGGCAGGAAAAAATCATAAAATTTCCCTTCTGGAGGGGATCGTCCTGGCCCTGACCCTCCTCTTTGCGGCGGGGACCCTCTGGTGGTTCCACGCATCCCAGCCGGAGGCAGGGGTGACCCTGGTGGAGACCGGGCAGTTTACAGAGACGACCCAGCCCCAGGAGGAGCCGGAAGCCCCCGGGATGCTGGAGGGGGAGGTTCTGGACCTGAACACGGCAACCCTCTCGGACCTCACCCGTCTGCCTGGGATCGGCGAGACCAAAGCCCAGGCCATCCTGGACTGGCGGGAAGCCCACGGCCCCTTCCGGGCAGTGGAGGACCTGCTGAGCGTGGAGGGCATCGGGGAAAAGACATTGGAAAACCTGCGGCCCTATGTGGCTGTGAGCAAGGAAGGAGGGGCTTGAATGGCACGCATTTTGGTAGTGGACGACGAAAAGGTGATGGTGAAGGGCATCCGCTTCAACCTGGAAAACGAAGGATATGAGGTGGATGTGGGCTACAACGGCCGGGAGGCTGTGGACAAGGCCCGGGCCAACGACTACGACCTCATCATCCTGGACCTGATGATGCCCGAGCTGGACGGCCTGGAGGCCTGCATGGAGATCCGGGCTTTTTCCACGGTGCCCATCATCATGCTCACAGCCCGCAGTGAGGACAACGACAAGCTCCTGGGCTTTGAGTACGGGGCGGACGATTATATGACCAAGCCCTTCAACATCCTGGAGGTGAAGGCCCGGGTGAAGGCCCTGCTGCGGCGGGCCTCCACCGTGCGCAGGCAGGAGGACGACCGCCTGTCCGGGGGTGGTCTCACCATGGACCCCGCCTCCCGGCGGACCTGGAAGGACGGCCAGCCTGTGGAACTCACCGCCCGGGAGTTTGACCTGCTGGAGCTGCTCATGAAGAGCCCAGGCCGGGTTTACAGCCGGGAGCAGCTGCTGAACCTGGTGTGGGGCTATGAGTACACCGGAGAGTACCGGACGGTGGACGTCCACATCCGCCGCATCCGGGAGAAGGTGGAGGCCGACCCGGCCAACCCCACCCTTCTGCGGACCAAGTGGGGCGTAGGCTATTACTTTGACGGAAACGACTGAGGAAAGACAGAACGGAAAGGGGGAGGAATATGGCAGCCAAGGAGACGGGGACCAAAGTCACCCATTCCCTTCAGACCCGCATGGCCCTGAGCTATGTGGTCATCATCGTGGCTCTGCTGGTCCTGCTGAATACCTACCCTCTGCTCATGAGCCAGAACCTGATGTTCCGATCCCAGCAGACCGCCCTCCAGAACCAGGCGGTCCTGGTGACCAACTCCCTGACCACCGCCGACGAACTGACCCCTGATGCGGTGGAGGCGGCCATCTCTCCTCTGGAGGATTTGGAGGTGGAGCGCATCCTGGTCACCGACGAGGCCGGTCTGGTCCTTTACGATACGGCAGAGACCTCCATTGCCGGCAAGTTTGCCCTGACAGGAGAGGTGGTGGCCGCCCTGGAGGGCAACGACCACTTTGTCAGCGAGTATGAGGAGGGCATCTTTTTCAGCCGAGCCTCGGCTCCGGTGCTCAACCGCAGTACGGTGATCGGGGCTGTCTGTCTGTATGAATGGGACAGCAGCCAGGGCATGCTTCTGGAAGAACTCCAGCAGAACCTGCACATCATCTCCCTGGTGGTCTGCCTGGCGGTGCTGGGTCTGTTTCTGGTGTTCTCCCGGGGCTTTACCCGCCGGGTGAGCCGGCTTCTGGCCGGTATGCACCGGGTCCGGGAGGGCGAATATACCCACCGGGTCACCCTCACCGGCCAGGATGAACTGGCCCAGCTGGCCGAAGAGTTCAACCAGCTGACCGGACGGCTCCAGACCACGGAAGAGGAGCGTCGCCGGTTCGTCTCCGACGCCTCCCATGAGCTCAAGACCCCTCTGGCTTCCATCCGCCTTCTCACCGACTCCATCCTCCAGGACGAGAACATCGACCGGGAGACCACCCGGGAGTTCGTGGGAGACATTGGCGAGGCGGCTGACCGGCTCATCCACATCAGCCAGGAGCTGCTGGAGCTGAACCGTCTGGACGAGGGGCGGACCATCCTTCAGGGGCCGGTGGAGGTCAACCGGCAGGCAGAGAAGACCTGCCGTATGCTGGCTCCCCTGGCCGAGGAGGCCCAGGTCACCCTGGAGACCTGGCTGGGAGAGGACTGCATCGCCCGCTGCAGCCAGGAAGATGTGAACCAGATCATTCAGAACCTGATGGAAAACGCCATCAAATACAACGTCCCCGGGGGACAGGTGACGGTCACCACCTGCCGGGAGGGAGATACTGTCCGGCTGGAAGTCTCCGACACCGGTGTGGGCATTCCCGAGGCCGACCGCAACCGGATCTTTGAGCGATTCTACCGGGTAGATAAGGCCCGGTCCCGGGCGGCCGGCGGCACCGGTCTGGGCCTGTCCATCGTCCGGGACACGGTGCGCCTCCACGGGGGCACCATCTCGGTGGAGCCCGGTCAGGAGGGGGGGACCACCTTTACGGTCCTGCTGCCTGCCTGGCAGGAAGAGGAGGGGATGGCATGAGAAAATACATGACTGCCCTGATTCTGTTGGCTCTGACCTTCACTGCCGGCTGCGCCGCCTCTAAACTGGACGGAAGCGGTTATCCGGTCTACTTTCTGAACCAGGCGGAGGACGGCGGCCAGGCCCTGAAGGCCGAGAGCCGGGAGTTGGAGGCGGAAACCAATGTGGTGGAGGGGCTCCTTTTGGCCCTGCTGGAGGGCCCCCAACGGGAGGACCTGGGCCGGATCATCCCGGCCAGCGTGTCTTTGCAGGGGTGGACTTTGAACAATGGTCTGCTGACGGTGGACCTCTCCGGAAGCTATGGCATGCTTTCGGGCATTGACCTGACCCTGGCCGACTACAGCCTGGTCCTGACTCTCACCCAGCTGGAGGAGGTGGAGGCTGTGATGATCACTGTGGAGGGGGAACCCCTTCTTTACCGGGACCATCAGCGTCTCACCGCCGAGGATGTCCGAGAGGCGATTTTGCAAGAGGATACCTTGGAAAATGCAGAATGATACCTGCCGTTGTGGATGAAAAAAGTCCACAACGGCAGTTTTATTTCTTACAAAACAGAGAAATAGTAAAAACGCTATTGTGACAGAGTAAGAAATACGCTAAAATAAGTACCAATGACCCAATAGGGCAGAGTATAAAACCTCGTAGAGTTTCGCCACCGCAGTGGCGAAATAAAATGAGATCCGTTTTTTGGCGTGACCTGTGCGTGCCAAAAAACACTTCTCGGCCTGCAAACGTGGAAATTGTGTGCCGTAGGCAAACAATTTATGCGATGCAGCAGGCCGCAACCCCCATTGTCGGAAAAGGCTTACCTTTTTCGACAGGCTAAACAGGGAGGACGCCTATGGCTTACACGACCATGACGCCGAAATACCTTGACCTGCATTTTTGGAAGCAGCTTTACGCCGGTTCCCTGCCCCTGGACCACCAGGAGCGGAAGGAGCCCGTTTATCTCATGCCCGGAGAAGAGGGCGGTGAGAAGTACATCTACATCTTGCTCACCAAGCATTCCGACTGGGTCTCCCTGCTGGTCTACCTGCTGGCAGGGCGGGGCTACACCCACACCTCTATTGCCCTGGGGGATGACCCGGCCAGCTACTACAGCTTCAACTTTAAGGGCTTTGTGGAGGAGTCCCTGGAAAAGCACCACCGCAGGGGGGCGCAGTACTGCTGCTATCGGGTGGCAGTCACCCAGGAGGCCTATGAGAAGATCCAGAACCGCCTGGGCTTCTTCCGGCAGCACCGAAAGCGCTTTGAGTATAGCCGCCTGGGCCTGCTGTGCTGCGTGATGGGCCTGCCTCTGCGCCGGGAACGGAAGTATTTCTGCTCTCAGTTCGTGGCAGAACTTCTGGAAAAGTCCCAGGCCCTGTCCCTGCCCAGAAAATCCACCCTCTTCCAGCCCAACCACTTTGTCTCCCTGCTGGAGTGCAACCCCTCCTGTGTGAAGATCCTTTGAACGAAAGATGAAATCGCCCTGACGGATTCCGTCAGGGCGATCTTTTACTTGGGGGGCAGGATCTCCAGAATGTGACCATCGGGGTCCTTGATAAAGTAGATGCCGGCGGGCAGCTCATCGAAGATGAGTCCGGCAGCCCGGTGCTTGGCCTTCAGGCCGTCGAAGTCGTCGGCCACCAGACCGATGTGAGGGGTGTCGTCTCCCAGCTGGTAGGGCTCGGTCCGGGAAGTCTCCTTGCACAGCTCCAGCTGATAGCCGGTGGCGCCGTCCTCCAGGAAGACCAGCTCCCAGCCCCGGTCAGGCATGGAGATCTCCCGCTGGATGGTCAGGCCCAGGGTCTCACGGTAAAAGGCGATGCTTCTCTCCAGGTCCAGGACCCGGATGCAGACGTGGCTCATGGCGGTCATGGGCAGTTCCTCCCTTGTGTTGGATGGCTTTATTGTATCACGCATGAGGGCAAAGGGCAACTTTTTACACGGGAAAGAAAAAACCTCTATGCAAGGGGTAGGAAATGCGGTATAATAACTAAAGAAAGTAAATGGAAACCAAGGGATTCCTCGAGTTTCCAGATTTGGAAAACGATACTGTTTCAGGGAGGTAGAACCATGAAACTGACCTTTTTCGGCGCCGCTAAGGCGGTCACCGGCAGCTGCCACTGCGTGGAAGTGGCCGGCAAGAAGATCCTGGTGGACTGCGGTCTCCAGCAGGGTAGAGACGAGCGGGACAACGCTGTTCTGGACTTTGCCCCCAACGAGATCGACTATGTCATCGTCACCCACGCCCACATTGACCACTCCGGCCGTGTCCCTCTGCTGGTGAAGCACGGCTTTACGGGCCAGATCTTTACCACCCGCCTGACGGGCGAGCTTCTTTCCGTCATGCTCCAGGACTCCGCCCACATCCAGGAGATGGAGGCCCAGTGGAAGAACCAGAAGGGCAAGCGCGCCGGCCGGGAGCCGGTGGAGGCCCTGTACACCGTGGCCGACGCATCCGCCGCCATGGATCACCTGGTGACCTTTGAATACAACCAGATCATCGAGCTGTGTGAGGAAGTGAAGATCCGCTTCGTGGATGCCGGCCACCTGCTGGGCTCTGCCTGCGTGGAAATGTGGCTGAAGGAGAACGGGGTGGAGAAGAAGATTCTCTTCTCCGGTGACCTGGGCAACATCAACCAGCCTGTCATCGAGGACCCCTCCTACATCGACGGGGCCGACTACGTGGTCATGGAGAGCACCTACGGCGACCGGAACCACGAGCCTGTGGCCTCCTACACCGCAGAGCTGGCCAAGATCATTGACGACACCTTCTCCCGGGGCGGCAACGTCATCATTCCCTCCTTTGCTGTGGGCCGTACCCAGGAACTGCTGTACTTCATGCGGGAAATGAAGAGCGAGGGTATGGTCAAGTCCAATCCCGACTTCACCGTGGTGGTGGACTCCCCCCTGGCCAACCAGGCCACCCAGATCTTCTCCGGTGACCTGCGGGGTTACCTGGACGAGGAGGCCCTGGAGCTGGTGCGGGACGGCGAGAAGCTCTTTACCTTCCCCGGCCTGACCATGACCCAGACCAGCGAGGAGTCCAAGATGCTGAACATGGAGAAATCCTCCAAGGTCATCATCTCCGCCTCCGGCATGTGTGACGCCGGCCGTATCCGCCACCACCTGAAGCACAACCTGTGGCGGGAGGAGTGCGCCATCGTCTTCGTGGGCTTCCAGGGTGAGGGTACCCTGGGCCGCCACCTGCTCAACGGCGCCAAGCAGGTCCGCCTCTTCGGTGAGGACATTGCCGTCAACGCCCAGATCTACAACTTCAAGGGCCTGTCTTCCCATGCCGACCGGGACCACCTGCTCAAGTGGATCGAGCACGTGAAGGACCCTGCTCCCCAGCAGGTCTTCGTGGTCCACGGCGATGCCCCCGTCACCGAGATCTTCGCCAACACCCTCCGGGAGAAGGGCATCCCCGCCCATGCCCCCCTCCTTGAGGAGGTCTACGACCTGGCCGCCAACAAGATGCTGGCCGCCGGCGTGGAAGTGGCCCCCAAGAAGCTCAGCTACGAGTCCAGCGGCCATGTGTCCGCTGCCTACCACGAGCTGGAGCGGGCCGCCATGGACCTTATGGCCATCATCCGGGCCAGCAAGGGCAGCCCCAACAAGGACCTCAAGAAGATGGTCAACCAGCTCCGTGCCGTCACCGAGAAGTGGCAGAGCCAGACCTGACCGCAGCAATACCCGGGGACATGGGACCTCCCGTGTCCCCGGTTTTTCCTACGAAAGAGAGAAGATAGCCTATGAAACGGATCCTTATGATCGGCACCGGCGGCACCATTGCCTCCGAGGTCACCGACGCCGGCCTGACCCCCGGCCTCACCAGCGAAGAATTTCTGGAGTACATCCCTGCGGTAAAAGACCTTTGCCAGGTGGAGTGCCTCCAGCTGTTCAACATTGACTCCACCAATATGACCCCCGACCACTGGCTGGGGATCGTGACGGCCATCCGGGAGAATTACGACCAGTATGACGGCTTTGTCATCAGCCACGGCACCGACACCATGGCCTACACGGCGGCAGCTCTCAGCTATCTCATCCAGGACTGCCCCAAGCCCATCATCCTCACCGGTGCCCAGAAGCCCATCCACATGGACGGCACCGACTCCAAGACCAACCTGCTGGACAGCTTCGCCGTGGCCTGCGACGGCCGCATGAAGGGCGTCATGATCGTCTTCGGCGGCAACGTCATCCTGGGCACCCGGGCCCGTAAGACCTACACCAAGAGTTTCGGCGCCTTTTCCTCCATCAACTACCCTGTCCTGGGCATGGTCCAGGACGGGCGGCTCATCCCCTACATCCAGCCCCAGGTGAAGCCCGGCGGACCGGTCTTTTACGACAAGCTCAACAGCAAGGTCTCCCTGGTCAAGCTCATCCCCGGCATCTCCCCGGTGTACCTGTCCTTCGCCCTCACCGAGAGCGACGCTGTCATTGTGGAGAGCTTCGGCGTGGGCGGTGTCCCTGCCGGTGACAAGGGTGGCTTCTATGACCGCATCCGGGCGGCCTGCGCCCTGGGCAAGATCGTGGCCATGACCACCCAGGTCCAGAACGAGGGCAGTGACCTGGCCGTGTACAACGTGGGCCACAGCCTGAAAAACGACCTGGGCGTGCTGGAATCCTACGACATGACCATCGAGGCCGTGGTGGCCAAGCTCATGTGGGCCCTTGGGGTCACCCAGGACAACGAGGAGGTCGCCAAGCTCTTCTACACCCCCGTGGCGGGAGATATGCTCTGTTTCCCCGAGTAACAAGGAGGAACGCCTATGAAAACCGAGACCCAGATCAAACTGCGCAGAGTGACGGGTGTGCTGATCCTGATCGGCTGGATCTTCTTTTTCTTTGTGGCTCCCCTGCTGGTATGATGAAACGCATAAAAACTGCCCTGTCCGGTTGGACAGGGCGGTTTTCGTTATGCTCAGGGTTTCTTTTTCAGCTTGGTGACCATGATGATAAACAGGATCACCACCACCAGAAGCAGGAAGATGATGATGCCCAGGGCGATGCCCATGCCGATGCTTCCCGTTTTCTCCATGGGGGGAGGAGAGGGGGCGTCCTCGGGGGCGGTCTGGGCGGAGGTTTCCTCCACCACGATGCCGGGATCATCGGGGGACAGGTTGGTCATGTAGATGTCCAGGGCCATGGCGGCGGTGGTATACTGGGTGGTCTCGCACTCCAGGAAGAGGGTACTGCCGTTCATGGTCAGGCTGGTGTAATCCTCTGTCCAGCCCAGCTTGGCGGCCACGGCGTGGGGGGAGGGGTAGCTCTGGCCGTCCAGCTCACAGGCACCGGTGTCGGTGTACTCCTTGCTGGTGTGCAGGAGGGTCAGCTGGGCCTTCTCTACGGCGTAATACAGGGAACCCTGGACGGGGTCCACGGCACCGCCGCCGTTGGAGTCCACCCGCAGAACCTTGCCCTCGGCGATGGTGTCGATGCCCATCTGGATGGGGGAGGGCAGGTCGGTGTCGGCCTTGAAATCGTGGGCCACGGCCTTGCCGTTCTTGTACTCCCAGATGGTGGGCTGGTCGGCCTCGTCACCCATGTCGGAGTCTTCGTAGAGGTAGACGGTGAACAGCAGGGGATAGCCGTCCCCGCTTACATCCACCAGAGCGGCCTGGAGGGTACCGCCCCAATAGCCGGTGCCCTCAGGGGGCAGGGAGCCCAGGGCGGTCAGGTAGGCGGCTGCCATGGCGGCGTCCATCCTGCAGGCAGAACGATTTCCGATGTAGGCGATGGAGGCCAGAGGATCGGCGCTGTTCACTGTGGCAGATGCTTTGGGGGTAGGGTCGTAAGTGGTGGTTTCCACCAGGCAGACCCACCCGGCATCCCCCTGGTAACTGGTGTAACCCCAGGGCAGGCCTGCGGCGGAGTCCTGGGTCTGGGAGATGCTCAGGCGAGTGTACATGGGAATGGGCTGGCTGCGGACCTTGCTGTACTCGGTGCCGGGACCGGTGCGCAGGTTCAGGCCCACGCCATCCTTGGCGTTGACGTAGATGTCGTAGTTGGCGCTGGCGGGAACGGCCAGAAGACCCATCAGAAGGGTCAGGCACAGGGCCAGGGCGCCCAGTCGTTTGAATTTACGGAGCATGGGAACCATCCTCTCTTTTTGTAGTTGTCTCCATGATACAGGACAGACCGGTGTAAAGTCAATGAAAAGAGGGATAGAGCCCGCTGTTTTGCGGCAAAATATGGGCAGAACACGAAAGGAGTGACCCCCATGTTTACCCATGAAAAGAAACTGTTCCGCCCGGTGGCGGTGGAGGAGCCCAACCCCCAGTACGCTGCCCTCCTCCAGGAGCAGCTGGGGGGCGGCAACGGCGAGCTGAAGGCCGCCATGCAGTATATGGCCCAGAGCTTCCGCATCAAGGACCCCAAGATCAAGGATCTCTTCCTGGACATTGCCGCCGAGGAGCTTTCCCACCTGGAGATGATCTCCCAGACCATCAATCTCCTCAATGGCAGCCATCTGGCCGCAGAGGATGTGAAGGCCGGCGAGATCCAGACCCACGTTCAGCTGGGCCTGTCCCCCGGCCTGGTGAACGCCTCGGGTTACTCCTGGACGGCGGACTACGTGACGGTCACCGGGGACCTCTGCGCCGACCTGCTGAGCAACATCGCCTCCGAGCAGCGGGCCAAGGTGACCTATGAGTACCTGTACCGACAGATCAAGGACAAGAAGGTTCGGGAGACCATCGACTTCCTGCTGAACCGGGAGGAGGCCCACAACCAGATGTTCCGGGACGCTTTCAATGCCGTCATGGACAGCGGCTCCAACCAGGACTTCGGCACCACCAAGGCCGCCCGGATGTATTTCTCTCTGTCCAACCCCGGCCCCAACGCCTTTGGGGGCAACGAGGTCAAAGCACCCAAGTTTGAGTAAGGTAGGGTGGATGATACCCTGCGTGGTGTAAACCTGCTACGCTACAATCCCTCAGTCTTTTGCCTGCGGCAAAATCCAGCTCCCTTTATACAAGGGAGCCTTGAGGTTCGTACTCGCCTCAGCCTCCCTTGTGCAAAGGGAGGTGGCTCGCCGCTAGGCGAGTCGGAGGGATTGTAAACCCAAATGGTTCGTTCTATCGCTGCGTAAGGATGGATAGCATCCCTGGTGAATAGGCCCCTGACCAAATTGGTCAGGGGCCTAGGTTTTTTAGTTATCAACCTGGGTCCCGCCCCACTCCACCACGGTGAAGCCGGTGCGGGCGGGGGCGGTGAGGGTCTGGGGTTCTATATCCACAGGGGCCTCCAGGGGCTGCCAGGCCATGAAGACCCGAAGGAGGGTGTCGGGCTGGGGCTCAATGGTCAGCACAGCCGTGTCGGTGTAGGCCTCAGACTGAAAAGAAATGAGGTTGTAGGCATTTTCCTCCATCATGGGGAGCCAGTAGACGATAAACTCGTTGGCCTCCCGGCGGGTGAGGCCCAGCTGCTCCAGAGCGTCCTCCAGAAAGGGGGCGGTGTCCTCGCCGGGGACGCAGAAGCCCTGGGAGAAGTCGTAGTCGGTGTCCTGGATGCCCTCCCAGTAGAGGTAGTTGTAGGTCTGGCCGTCCTGGTCGGTGAGGGTGCCGTCGGGGGCGGCGGTGACAGACCAGCCGTCTTCGTAGGCGGGATAGGTGCAGGTTAGGTCCCCGTCTAGGTCCAGGGATACGCTGACCTGGGTCTCGGTTTCAGGGTAAAGGTAAATCACCGGCTTTTTCGCAGCATCTCCCCGGTCCCGGCAGCCGGTCAGCAGGAGCAGAGGGGTCAAAAGCAGAAGGAACCACACTTTCTTCATGGAAAACACCATCCTTTCTTTTTTATAGACGGAGAAGGGAGGAAAAAGGTTCCCGTTTTTTCAATTTTATCTTGACTCTGCCGTAACGTCAAGTGGTATGCTGTAGCCAAAGGAGGGGAGACCCCATGGAATACTCCATTCAGGCCCTGGCAAAGCTGTCCGGGGTGACCACCCGTACCCTGCGGTGGTATGACCAGATCGGCCTGCTGAAGCCCAGCCGGGTGGCGGACAGCGGCTACCGATACTACGGTCCGGCGGAAGTGGACCGGCTCCAGCACATCCTGTTCTTCCGGGAGCTGGGAGTGGAGCTATCCCAGGTGAAGACCTATCTGGAGGATTCCTCTCTGGATCGGCTGGCCCTGCTCCGCACCCATTTGGTCGACCTGGAAGGGGAGCGGGAGAAGCTGGAACGACTGATTCGATCGGTACAGGAGAACATCCGTGCCGAGGAAAGGAAGGACGCTATGAGCGACGAAAAGAAATTCGAGGCCTTCAAGGCCCAAATGGTGGACGAGAACGAAAGGAAATACGGCAAGGAGAGCCGGGAGAAGTACGGCGATGAAGCTGTGGACCACAGCCAGAAGGCCATGAAGAACATGAGTCGGGAGGACTATGAGAGATGGACGGACCTGGACCGGGCCATTCTGGAAGGCTTAGAGCAAGCTGTCCAGGCAGGGCTGTCCCCCGAGGGTCCCGAGGGGGAGACCATGGTCTCCCGGCATAAGGAGTGGCTGATCCTCTCGGGTCTCAAGTACCAGCCCCAGATCCATCGAGGACTGGGCGAGATGTACAGCATGGACGAGCGGTTCACCGCTTACTACGATAGGAACGTCCCCGGCTGTGCCCGATTCCTGGGGGATGCCATACATTTCTGGGTGAAGTAAATAGGCTGCAAAAGGTTCCCTCTCTTGGTGAGAGGGAGCTTTTTTCTTAATATTGTGTGAAGCCTTGCAGGATGAATGGACAAATCCTCCCAGTCGTGGTACAATACAACAGAATATATCTAAAATCGGATACTATGCCTTAGTGCGGGTATCTGTACTATAGGAGATGCAAACCTTGCGAAATGAAATCATGGGTGTGTCTTTTGACAACCTGACCCTGGCGGAAGCCATTGAAAAGGGAGCCGAACTGTCTGCCGGTCCTGGCTTTTCCTATGTGGTGACCCCCAACCCTGAGATCGTGAATATGGGCCGTGAGATGCCCGATTACCGGGAGATCCTCAACGGAGCCGGTCTGGTCCTGCCCGACGGCATCGGCGTCATCCACGCCGCCAAGATCCTGGGTACTCCCCTGAAGGAGCGGGTCCCCGGCATCGACTTTGCCACCGGCCTGCTGTCTAAGCTGGAGGAGTCCGGCGGACGGCTCTTCCTGCTGGGTGCCAAGCCCGGGGTGGCCGAGCAGGCGGCGGAAAACCTGAAGAAGAAATACCCCAAGCTGGTGATCTGCGGCACCAACGACGGCTATTTTAAGGACTCTGCCCCCGTGGTGGAGAAGATCAAAGCTGCTCAGGCCGACGTGGCCTTCGTCTGTCTGGGTGCCCCCAAGCAGGAGCGCTGGATGGCCGAGTTCGGCCCTCAGACCGGTGCCCACCTGATGGTGGGCCTGGGAGGTGTTCTGGACGTCTACGCCGGCAACGTGAAGCGTGCCCCGGTGATCTGGCAGAAGCTGGGCATGGAGTGGGCCTATCGTCTGATCCACCAGCCCAGCCGCATTGGCCGCATGGCAAAGCTTCCCCTCTTCCTGGTAGACGCAAAAAAAGAGAGCAAGAAACGAGGGAAGGCATGAAGGGAAGACTGATCGTCATTGAGGGCACCGACGGGTCCGGCAAGTCCACCCAGTTTGCCCGCCTCTGCCAGCGGGCAGAGCAGGAGGGTCACCCCTTCCAGCGGCTGGTGTTCCCCCAGTACCAGGAACCTTCCTCCGCCCTCATCCGGATGTATCTGGACGGCCAGTTCGGCAGTAAGCCCGGGGATGTGAACCCCTACGCCGCCTCTGCCTTCTACGCGGTGGACCGCTACGCCTCCTGGAAGAAGGTGTGGCAGGGCCACTATGAGTCCGGTGGTCTGGTGCTGGCCGACCGGTACACCACCTCCAACGCCGTCCACCAGACCAGCAAGCTGCCGGCAGAGGAGCGGGAGGCCTTCCTCACCTGGCTGTCTGAGTTTGAGTACGACCGCCTGGGGCTCCCTGCCCCCGACCTGGTGATCTTCCTGGATATGCCCACCGAGAAGGCGGTGGAGATGCTCCGCCAGCGGGAGGAGAGCACCAACACCAAAGCAGACATCCACGAGACCGACACGGCCTACCTGGCCGACTGCCGTCAGGCTGCCATTCAGGCCGCCGAGACCTATGGCTGGAAGCGCATCCCCTGTCTGGACGGGGATGGAAACCTCCGGCCCATCGAAGAGATCCATCAGGAGATTTGGCAGGCTGCCGAACCCCTGCTGAAAAAGGAGAACCAAACCAATGAGTGAGATTGCCGAAGTGAAAAAGATCCTCCGGTCCCAGATCCGGGCCGCTCTCCGGGAGCTGACCCGGGAGGAGCGGGACTGGTCCGACCGGGAGCTATGCCAGCAGTTCCTCCAGCACCCCAGCCTGGAAAAGGCCCAGACCATCCTGATGTATTACGGCGTGGGCACTGAGATCCGCACCGACGCCATCCTGGAAGAGCTGCTGAAGCAGGGAAAGACCGTTTGTATGCCCCGGTGCCTCTCCGACACGGAGATGAAGGCCTACGTCATCACCGGCATGGAGGACATGGAGCCCGACCGCTACAACATCCCCGCCCCCAAGCTCACCTGCCCTGTGGTGGAGAGCAAGGACATCGACCTGATCCTCACCCCCGGCCTGTGCTTTGACAGCCGGGGCGGCCGCCTGGGCCAGGGGGCAGGCTATTACGACCGGTACCTGGAAGACTATGAGGGCGTTACCGTGGGCCTGTGCCGGGAGGACTTCTTCCAGATCAACCTGCCCAAAGAACCCCTGGATATGTGGGTCAAGTACGTCATCACCGAGGAGGGCCAGGTCTGGCCCCACAAGAAGGACTGACCCGATCCTTTGAACCAGATTCCATAGGAGGACAAGCATATGGAACGAGACAGAAGAAACTATGAGTACGAGTCGGAGTATCACCGCAGCAGCCGCCGCAGCAGCGACCGCTACGATGACCGGTATGACGACCGCTACAATGACCGCCGCAGCAAAAACCGGTATGACGACGAGTACTTTGACCGCCGCCGCCCTGAGGAGCCTGAGCGCCGCCGCGCTTCTCAGAGTCAGGCTCAGCCCCCCAAGAAGAAAAAGAAGAAAAAGAAGCGCTCCACCCTGGGCAGCTCCATGACCTATATCCTCATGGTCTTTGGCATCTCTGCCATCCTGGCAGTGGTGGGCTGGACCATTGCCAACGACCTGCTGGCCCTGAACAAGGAAGAGGCCACCGCCAGCATCTATGTGGCTGAGGACGCCGATTTCGGCGACGTGGTGGACCAGCTCAAGGACAAGGGCATCATCAACTACAAGAGCGTGTTCAGTATCTTTACCACCCTTTCGGGCGGTCAGGATAAGATCTCTCCCGGTACCTACAACCTGAACACCGACATGGACTACCGTGCCATCATCAACAACCTGGGCTCCAGCTCGGCTGCCCGTGCTTCGGCTCTGGTGACCATCCCGGAAGGCTACACCATGGACCAGATCTTTGCCCTGCTGGAGGAGAAGGGTGTCTCCTCTGTGGCGAAGCTCCAGGACATGGCCGCCAACCACGACTATGCCTTCTCCTTCCTCCAGGACATCCCCCTGGGAGACTACCACCGTCTGGAGGGCTACCTCTTCCCCGATACCTATGAGTTCTACATGGGCGAGGACCCCAAGTATATCATCAACAAGATGCTGGTGAACTTTGATGCCAAGGTTACTGACGCTATGCGCCAGCAGATCTGGGACAAGGGCTACTCCATCGGCCAGGTCCTCACTGTGGCATCCATGATCGAGAAGGAATCCGACGGCACCGAGCGTGCCACCATCTCCTCGGTCATCTACAACCGTCTGAACAACCCCAGCGGCGGCACCCAGGGCTACCTGCAGATCGACGCCACCATCCAGTATGTGCTGCCTGAGGGAGAGATCGTCACCAGCGACCACTACGCTTCCGTCCAGAGCCCCTACAACACCTATCTGAACAAGGGTCTGCCCCCCGGGGCCATCTGCAACCCCGGTCTGGAGTCCATTGTGGCCGCCATCAACCCCGAGAGTACCAACTTCTACTACTATGCTCTGGGCGATGACGACAAGCACCACTTCTTCTCCAGCTACTCCGAGCATCAGGCCTTCCTGAATAGTTAACGAGGTACCCATGAAGAAAAAGATCGAATTACTGGCCCCTGCCGGGGACTGGGAACGCCTGGAGATGGCGGTGGCCTACGGAGCCGACGCCGTCTACCTGGCAGGCACCACCTTCGGTATGCGCTCCTTCGCCGGGAACTTCACCCCCGAGGAGCTGAAAAAGGCCGTTGCCTACTGTAAGGACCACGGGGTGGACGCCCACGTGACCTGCAACACCATGCCCCGAAACGACGAGGTGGCCCGTCTGCCCCAGTGGCTGGAGCTGCTGGAGGAGGCGGGGGTCACCGCCGTCATCCTGGCGGATGTGGGCGTTCTGGGTCTGGCCAAGAAGTACGCCCCCAACGTGAAGATCCACATCTCCACCCAGGCCAGCATCGTCAACTACCAGGCGGCCACCGCCTGGCACGAGCTGGGCGCTGACCGGGTCATCCTGGCCCGGGAGTTAAACCTGGAAGAGATCGCCGAGATCCGGGCCAAGACCCCCAAGAGCCTGGAGATCGAGACCTTTGCCCATGGCGCCATGTGCGTGTCCTACTCCGGCCGGTGCCTCCTGTCCAACTACATGACCGGCCGGGACTCCAACCGGGGTGCCTGCGCCCAGCCCTGCCGCTATCAGTACTCCCTGGTGGAGGAGAAGCGGCCCGGCGAATACTTCGACGTCTACGAGGACGAGAAGGGCACCTATATCATGAACTCCCGGGATATGTGCATGATCGACCACATCCCTGACCTCATCGCCGCCGGGGTGGACTCCCTGAAGATCGAGGGCCGGGCCAAGTCGGCCTATTACGCCGCCATCGTCACCGGGGCCTACCGCCACTGCATCGACGATGTGCTGGCCGGCCGTCCCCTGAACCTCACCTGGCGGGACGAGGTGGAGAAGGTCAGCCACCGACACTATTCCACCGGCTTCTTCTACGGTCAGCCCGGCCAGTACACCTCCAACGCCCGGTACATCCGGGACTGGCAGGTGGTGGGCGTGGTGGAGGAATGCGACGAAAACGGCCTTGCCACCGTCTCCCTGCGCAACAAGTTTGCCGCCGGGGATGAGATCGAACTGGTGGGTCCCGATGTCCTGCCCGTGGCCTTCAACGCCCCCATGATGGAGGACATGGAGGGCTTCCCCCTGCGGGAGCCCCGTCACCCCCAGATGAAGTTCAAGATCCAGTTGCCCTGTCCCGCCCCCCGGCTGTCCTTCCTGCGGGCCTGTAGGGAGAATTCCTGACATGACTTATCTGTCTCGTTTCACCCTGCCCCGACAGGAACTGAGAGAGGGCACCCTGGCTGATCTGGTGAACAACCGGACCTGCTACAGCAACTTCTACCCCTTCCAGGTCTTTGACAACTGGGAGGAGGAGACCTTCTCCTTCGAGCCCATCACCGTCTTCTATGGCGGCAACGGCTCCGGTAAGACCACCCTGCTGAACCTCATAGGGGAAAAACTGAGACTGGAAAGGAGGAGCGTGTTCAACAGCTCCTCCTTTTTTTCAGACTTTGTAGACCTGTGCCGGGCAGAGGGCAAGGCCCCGGAGGGGAGCGCCGTCCTTACCAGCGATGACGTCTTCGACGACCTGCTGGACCTGCGGTCCCTGAATCAGGGCATTGACCGGGAGCGGCTGGACCTGCTGGCCGAGTACAAGGACCTGCGGGAGAGGGGCTTCCAGATGACCTCCCTGGCCGATTATGACCAGCTGAAGAAGGTGGTCCGGGCCACCCGCAAGAAGGCCAGCGGTTCTTCCTTTGTGAAGGAGAGCATTGGAACCAATGTCCGGGGAAAGTCCAATGGGGAGACCGCGTTCAAGTACTTTACGGATCAAATCCAGGAAAATGCCCTCTACCTCCTGGACGAGCCGGAGAACAGCCTCTCCGTCCAGCGACAGCGGGAGCTGGCAAAGTTTCTGGAGGACTCCGCCCGGTTCTTCCGCTGTCAGATCATCCTGGCCACCCATTCCCCCATCCTTCTGTCCATGACGGGGGCTCGTGTCTACGACCTGGACCAGCGGCCCATCCAGGTCCGGAAGTGGACCGACCTGCCCGCCGTCCGGGCGTGGTATGCGTTCTTCAAAGAGCATGACAGTGCGTTTTAAGCCCCTTTATCATCGATGCGCTTGACTGTAAACCAACTTGACACCTTATTCTGACCATACCAATGGAAGGAGGACGATGTCTATGACCATCAAAGAAATGGAAGCACGCACGGGTCTGACCCGGGCCAACATACGGTTCTATGAGGCCGAGGGCCTCATCACCCCGGAGCGCCGGCCCAACGGCTACCGGGACTATTCCGAAGAGGACCTGGCCGTCCTCCAGCGGGTGAAGCTCCTGCGCTCCCTGCATATGTCCCTGGAGGAGATCAAGGCCGTCCAGGCGGGGGACCGCACCCTGTCCCAAGCCCTGGACCGGCACCTGACGAAGCTGGAGCGGGACCAGGCCGACCTGGAACGGTCCAAAGTGGTCTGCCGGGGGATGCAGACCGATGGGGCGGACTTCGCCACTCTGGATGCCCCCCGCTACCTCCAGAAGCTGGAGCAGACCGGGCAGGATCCCCCCGCCGAGTTTGCCGCCGACCAGCTCCCACGGGTGCAGGCCCCCTGGCGGCGGTACTTCGCCCGCATGTTTGACTTTTTCCTGTACACCTCCCTGCTGAACCTGGTGCTGGTCCTGCTGGGGGTCAACATCAGCGGCAGCGGAGCCGGTCTGAGCGTGCTGACCCTGGTGGCGGCCACGCTCATGATGCTCCTGCTGGAGCCCCTCTTCCTGTCCCGATGGGGGACCACCCCGGGCAAGGCCATTCTGGGTCTGTCGGTCACCTACCTGAATGGCAGCCGCCTGACCTACAGCGAGGCCTTCCGCCGCATCCAGCCGGTGCTTCTCCGGGGCATGGGCCTGAACGTGCCCATCTATGAGTGGGTCCGGTGGTACAAATGTTACCTGGACTGCACCGAGGGCAAACCTCTGCCCTGGGAGGGCGAGAGCGTCCTGGTTCTGCAGGACACCAAGCTCTGGCGTCCTGCAGCCTTGGCTGCCGTCTGGGTGGCGGTGGTCCTGGGTCTCTCCGGAGTCAGCCTTGCCATGGCTCCGCCCCACAACACCGGTGACATCACCGTGGCGGAGTTCTGTGAGAATTTCAATGACCTGGCTGACTACCACGGGTTCGACCTGGGCTATACCCTGGATGACCGGGGAAACTGGGTGGAGGTCCCCAGAGAGGACAACGTGATCGTCCTCTGGGAAGAGGTGAGTCCCAGTCTGCCTGTCTTCACCTTCCGGGAGGAGGACGGCATCATGACCGGCCTGACCTATACCGTTGAGGGGACTAAGGGTGCCGTGTTGATCACGCCCTATGGGGAGCAAACCAGTTTGGCCCTGATGGCCTTTGTGCCTGCCCAAGAGGGGTACAGGATAAGCCTTTGGTCCAGTCCTCTGGATGCTGTGCTGGACGAGCTTTCCTCTGCCATGCCCCAGGTGGATGAAAGGGCCTTTGGGGTCCACATCACCTGTGTGAGCGATTGGGACCCCAGCCGGGAGGATGCCAGCCTGGTGTTCTCCATGGACAAGGTGGGGTGAGGCGGCACCCACGTGGTTGGGCCGATGTGGGCATCGGCCCCTACAATGGGCTGTGGGGCAAACTCCCTCCGTCACGGCTTCGCCGTGCCACCTCCCTCTGGGAGGGAGGCTTTGGGGTATATACATCCTTTGCCCGTTCACAAACCGCCCGAAAGGTGGGTCGAACCCTATGGGTGGCGGGCGCATCGTGATGCGCCCCTACGACAACGTGACAGGTGCAGAAAAGGCTCCCTTGTGTAAAGGGAGCTGTCGCGAAGCGACTGAGGGATTGTGCAGAGAAAGGGTCCGGTCCTAATGAAAGTGGATGCGAATTCGCAGCGCTTTCTGTGACAACCCCTCCGCCTCGCATACGCTCGGCACCTCCCCTTGCACAGGGGAGGCTTTGTGGAAGGCAAAACCACCCGTTTCCATCTTGACAACCCTTGATTTTATGATAAAATATTTCTATCATAGCGCAATATGGCGATGAGGAAACGAGCGGAACACAAGCAAGCCCAAAGCGAGAGGGGGAGGGTGCAAGCCCCTTGGCGAGCCGGTCCGCAGCCACTTCCGAGCCGCCCGGGAGGACCGGGCCGACCCATCCCCGTTACCGGATGACCAAAGATGTAAGAATGGACTCCACCCCAAGCCTCGCAGAGTTTCGCCCAAAGGGGGCCAATGGGGGAACGGAGTGCCCCCATTCTTATAAATTAGGGTGGTACCGCGTAGTAAATTGCTTTTTTACTCCGCCCCTGAACCGTTCAGGGGCGGAGTTTTTGTTTTCCCCTGAAAAATATCAAATTGGAGGTAAGATCCTATGCCTAAGTATTTTGGCCTGAACGACCTGCGTGAGATGTTCCTGACCTTCTTCGAGTCCAAGGACCATCTGCGCCTGCCCAGCTTCCCCCTGGTGCCCGAAAACGACCCTTCTCTGCTGCTGATCAACGCCGGCATGGCTCCCATGAAGCCCTGGTTCAAGGGTGAGCAGGAGCCCCCCCGCAAGCGTGTCTGCACCTGCCAGAAGTGCATCCGCACCGGCGATATCGAGAACATCGGCCACACCGCACGCCACGGCACCTATTTCGAGATGCTGGGCAACTTCTCCTTCGGCGACTACTTCAAGAACGAGGCCATCCAGTGGACCTGGGAGTTCCTGACCGACGAGAAGTGGGTGGGCCTGGAGCCTGAACTGCTCTCTCCCTCCGTCTATGAGGACGACGACGAGGCCTTTGCCATCTGGCGTGACGTGGTGGGCGTCCCTGAGGAGCGCATCTACCGCATGGGCAAGGCAGACAACTTCTGGGAGCACGGCGCAGGCCCCTGCGGTCCCTGCTCTGAGGTCTACTACGACCGCGGCGAGAAGTTCGGCTGCGGCAGCCCCGACTGCAAGCCTGGCTGCGACTGCGACCGCTTCATGGAGGTCTGGAACAACGTCTTCACTCAGTTCGACAACGACGGTGAGGGCAACTACACCGAGCTGTCCCAGAAGAACATCGACACCGGCATGGGCCTGGAGCGTCTGGCCGTGGTCTGCCAGGGGGTCAACTCCCTGTTCGACGTGGACACCGTCATGAACATCACCAACAAGGTCTCTGAGATCACCGGCGCTCACTACGGCGACAGCCAGTCCAGCGACGTCTCCCTGCGTATCATCACCGACCATATCCGCTCCTCCACCTTCATGATCTGCGACGGCGTTCTGCCCTCCAACGAAGGCCGCGGCTACGTCCTGCGCCGCCTGCTCCGCCGTGCAGCCCGTCACGGTAAGCTCCTGGGCGTCAACGAGCCCTTCCTGTACCAGATCATCGACACCGTTATCGGCGAGAACGAGGGCGAGTACAAGGACCTGCGCCAGAAGCAGGACTACATCACCAAGGTCATCCGCACCGAGGAAGAGAATTTTGCTAAGACCATCGACGGCGGCATGAAGATCTTTGCTGACCTGCTGGCCCAGCACAAGGCAAAGGGCGACACCGTCTTCCCCGGCTCCGAGGCCTTCAAGCTGTACGACACCTACGGCTTCCCCGTGGACCTGACCGAAGAAATGTGCCAGGACGAGGGCATGACCCTGGACCGCGACGGCTTCAACGCCGAGATGGAAGAGCAGCGTGTCCGTGCCCGTAAGGCCCGTGAGGCTCTGGGCGACCTGGGCTGGTCCGGTGTGGAGTTCGGCAAGGAGGTCCCCTCCACCGTCTTCGACGGCTATGCCAACACCTCCATCGACGGCCTGAAGGTGGTTGCCATCGTGGCTGAGGACCAGCTGGTGGACGAGATCGTTCCCGGTCTGGACGCCATCGTGGTCCTGGACCGCACCCCCTTCTACGCTGAGATGGGCGGCCAGCTGGGTGACCACGGCGTCATCACCGGCGAGGGCTTCACCTACAACGTCACCGACGTCCAGAAGAACAAGGGCGGCAAGTACATGCACTACGGCAAGCTGGCCGAGGGCAGCCTGAAGGTGGGCGACACCGTCACTGCCACCATCGACACCAAGCGCCGCAACGCCATCAAGCGTGCTCACACTGCCACCCACCTGCTCCACTCCGCTCTGCGCAACGTCCTGGGTGACCACGTCCACCAGGCAGGCTCTCTGGTGGAGCCCGACCGCCTGCGCTTCGACTTCACCCACTTCTCCGCCATGACCCCCGAGGAGCTGGCCCAGGTCAGCGCCATGGTCAACGAGTTCGTCCTGGACGGCCACGAGGTTGTCACCAACGAGATGTCCATGGATGCCGCCCGTGAGAAGGGCGCAACCGCTCTCTTCGGCGAGAAGTACGGCGACTCCGTCCGTGTTGTCGAGATGGGCGACGTGTCCATGGAGCTGTGCGGCGGTACTCACCTGGCCAACACCGCTCAGGTGGGTGTCTTCCACGTGACCAGTGAGTTCTCCGTTGCCTCCGGCGTCCGCCGTATCGAGGCCACCACCGGCAAGGCCTCCCTGGACATCATGAACCAGAACCAGGCTCTGCTCTTCGAGGCTGCTGCCTCCCTGAAGACCAAGCCCGGCGAGATCCGCACCAAGCTGGCCAGCACCCTGGCTGAGATGAAGGAGCTGCGTCAGACCATCGAGGCATACAAGGCCAAGGAGGCTGCCGGTGAGACCGAGCGCTTCCTGATGGGCGGCCACGAAGTGGGCGGCATGAAGGTCATCACTGCTATCATCCCCGGCGCTGACGCCAACAAGCTGCGCCAGATGGGCGACATGCTCCGTGACAAGCAGCCCAACGGCGTGGGCGTTCTGGCCACCGTCAACGAGGGCAAGATCACCTTCCTGGCCTCCTGCGGCAAGGAAGCTGTGAAGGCCGGCATCAAGGCTGGCGACATCATCAAGTCCGTCACCGCCATCTGCGGCGGCAAGGGCGGCGGCAAGCCCGACAGCGCCATGGGCGGCGGCACCGACGTGCTGAAGGTGGACGACGCTCTGGCATCCGTGGACGATTTCGTGGCAGCAAAGCTCGGCAACTAACTTTGCAAACCCGCTTCGCTGGGCTTTGTATAAGGAGAACGTCTTATGATCATTGATTTTGAATCCATCCCTCTGACTGTCGTTCCCCACATGCGGGACGGCGAGAAGGAGGTCCATCTGAGAAAGTACCAGGACGAGCTGGGCAAGATCATGCGTGGCAAGCTCATCCCCGGGGCTACCATCGGCCTCCACGTCCATGATACCAGCTCCGAGGTCATCTATATCCTGTCCGGTACCGGCAAGGTCCTGTATGAGGGGGAGTACCTCCCTCTGCAGGCCGGCACCACCCACTACTGCCCCAAGGGCAAGGGCCACAGCCTCATCAACGACAGCGATGGTGACCTGGAGTTCCTGGCCATCATCCCTGAACAGTGATTACAATCGAAAGGAGCATTCCCATGAGCGACTGCTTATTCTGCAAGATCATCGCAGGGGACATCCCCTCCAAGAAGGTCTATGAGGACGAATCCGTCTATGCCTTCTATGACATCGACCCCCAGGCACCCACCCACTTCCTGGTGATCCCCAAGGAGCATGTGGCCTCCTGCGGCGAGATCACCCCTGAAAACTCCGCTGTGGTGGTCAAGTGCTTTGAGGCCATCAGCAAGATCACCAAGGAGCTGGGCCTGACCGATTTCCGTGTGGTGTCCAACTGCGGCCCCCAGGCAGGTCAGACCGTGTTCCATCTGCACTTCCACGTCCTGGCTGGCCGTGATATGACCTGGCCTCCCGGATGACAGACTTCCCAGACCCGCTTCGCTGGGCTCTGTGAAGTGTGTTGCAGCCTGCTGCGCGTGCCCTTCGGGCACACTGGCAGGCTGAGCAGAGTTTTTCCCGAGGCGAAGCCCCGGGAAAAACCATATCCTATCCACGACAAAGCAGGAGGGTACTCCTGCTTTGTTTTGATATGAAAAAACACCGTATGGAGCGATATCTCGGATATAATAATACCGTTTGGTAACATTTTTGTCGGTGATGCGAATGTATTTCCGACGAATTGAAGAACTGCGTACCGATGCCGATTTGCGGCAAAAAGATGTGGCAGAATATTTGAATATGCACTTGACGGTTTATCGCCGGTATGAAAAGGGCGAGCGGGAGATCCCGGTGTGGGCGGTCATCAAGCTGGCCGAGTACTATAAGACCACCACGGACTATATCCTGGGACTCTCTGACCGGCGATGACCCTTCTGCTCTTTACTGCCGGGGCGGTGTTGGCCCTGCTGGCGGGGGTCTATCTGCCCTGGACGGGGTGGGTCCTGCCGGTAGGGATCGGCTGTCTGGTTCTCTTCCTGGGTTTGGCCCTCCTGAAAAAGCTGGCCCGACCAAGGTTGGTGCTCCTGGGGACAGCCCTGGCCCTTCTGTGGCTGACTGCCTACGGAGCCGTCTTCCAGGCCCCTGCGGAGGCCTTGGAATACCGGACCGTCCGCCTGGAGGCGGTGGTCACCGACTGGCCGGAGGAGACCGAGTTCGGTCTCCGGGTGCCGGTAAAGGCGGGAGAGGAGGGCGGCCGAAAGGTCGGCGCCCTGTTCTACTGCCAGAAGGACCAGGCAGACCTGCGGCCGGGAGACACCCTCTCCTGTATTGCCTACTGTGAGCCCGCTGACCGGGTGCGAGGGGAGGAGAGCCTCTACTATACCTCCCGAGGCATCCAGCTCCAGATCCAGAGCTATGGAGAGATCACAGTCACACCGGCTGATGGGTTCTCCCTCCGGCATGCCCCTGTCCTTCTGGCAGGAAGCCTGCGGGACCTCATCGACGACCTCTACCCGGCGGACCAGACCGGCTTCATGAAGGCCATCCTGACCGGCGACAAGTCCGGCCTTTCCGACCTGGAGCAGAATCTGTACAACCGGGTGGGCCTGGGTCATGTGGTGGTCATTTCTGGCCTCCATGTGTCCTATCTCCTGGGATTTTTGTCTATCTTTTTCAAACGGGAGCGGAAGAGCTCTCTGGTGATCCTGCTGCTGGCTCTGGTGGCCTTTTCCCTGATGACCGGAAACGCACCGGGCACTGTCCGGGCGGTCATCCTGGGCGGGCTGGTGCTGGTGGGTCAGCACCTGGGCCGGGACAGCCACCCCATGAACGCCCTGAGCGTTGGCCTGCTCTTTTTGCTGGCGGCCAACCCCTATGCCATTGCCAATGCGGGCCTGCAATTTTCCTTCCTGGCCACGGCAGGCATCTTCCTGCTGGGCCGTCCCTGGCTGGAGAAGTGGCGCAAGGCCCTGCCCAAGAGATACCGGAAATGGGCCGCGCCGGTCCTGTCGGTGGTTGCCATCAGTCTGGGCTCTATGGTCTTTACGGTTCCCCTGTCCGCCCTGTACTTCGGGCGGTTCTCTCTGATCGCACCCATCTCCAATCTGCTGGTGGGCTGGACAGTCTCCCTGGTCTTTGCCGGGGGTCTGGTCTCTCTGGCCTTGGGCGCCCTGTGGCTGCCCTTGGGACAGGATGTGGCCTGGCTGGTGGGCCTTCCTCTGGACCTCTTCCAGTGGTTTGCTGCCCAGGCGGGAAAGCTCAGCCTGGCCGCCCTGGTCACCGACTCGGGCTACTACGCCGCCTGGGCAGTCTTCGTGTATGCCGTCCTGTGCCTGTGTATCTTCCTGCCCAGGCGGAAGAGGCCGGTGGTCCCGGTGTGTGCCTGCGTGGTCACGCTATGTCTGTCGGTCATTCTGACCACTCAGACAGCCCAGCGGACCGGGCTCACCGTCACCGTCCTGGATGTGGGACAGGGCCAGAGCATCCTTCTGAACTCCAAGGGGACCACCGCTCTGGTGGACTGCGGCGGCACCACGGACCCCGGCGACACGGCTGCCACCCAGATCCAGAGTCTGGGGCGGAACAGCCTGGACCTGCTGGTTCTGACCCACTTCCATGAGGACCACGCCGGGGGCGTGCCGGAACTTCTCCAGCGGGTCAAGGTGAAGGCCATGGCCCTGCCGGAGGTGGAGGGAGACAGCCCTCTTCGCCGGGAGATCGAGCTGCTGGCGGCGGAGCAGGACATTCCCATCTATTATGTGACCGAACCCAGCACAGCCCAGCTGGGTCAGGCGACCCTGACCCTCCATCCGCCCCTGCCGGGGAGTGAGGAGGCCAACGAGCGCTGCCTGTCCCTGGTCTGCACCTATGGGGACTGGGACACCCTCATCACCGGGGACATGCCCGAAGAGGAGGAACGGCGGCTGGCCGCCCGGGGCGTACTCCCCGACTGTGAGCTGCTGGTGGCAGGCCACCACGGCTCGGCATCCTCCACAGGCCAGGCCCTGCTGGATGCCATTACCCCGGAGATGGCGGTCATCTCTGTGGGCTACAACAACTACGGCCACCCTGCCCAGGACACCCTGGACCGGCTGACCGCCATGCACACGGAAATCTACCGCACCGACCAGATGGGCACGGTGACGGTTTATGCCAAGGAGGTATCGTAATGGCCAAGGAAACCAGGAAAAAGCCAGACGAAGGATACCAACAACTGAAAAAAGACCTGAAGGCCGGGACCATTGGCTCCCTGTACATCTTCCACGGGGAGGAGGCCTACCTTCGGGACTTCTACTTAGAGCAAATGCGGGAGAAGCTCATCCCTGCCGGGATGGAGAGCTTCAACTACCACCTCCTCCAGGGAAAGGGGCTCACCGTCCAGAAGCTGGCGGAGACTGTGGATGCCCTGCCCATGATGAGCCCCCGTACCCTGCTGGTGGTGAACGACTATGACATCTTCAAGGCCCCGGAGGGGGAGCGGGCCCTCCTGACCCAGCTCTTTGAGGATCTGCCCGACTACTGCTGTATCGTCTTCCTCTACGACACCGTCCCCTACAAGAGCGATGCCCGGATGAAGAAGCTGGCAGGGGCCATCAAGGCCCACGGCCAGGTGGTCCAGTTTGCCCGTCAGGCCCAGAACGACCTGGTGGACTGGATCCACCGCCGGTTCAAGGCCCTGGGCCACGACATTGACACCGCCGACGCCCAGTACCTCATCTTCCTGTGCGGAGACCTGATGAACGGCCTGATCTCCGAGATCGGCAAGATCGGAGCCTATGCCAAGAACCGCCGGGTCACCAAGGAGGACATCGACGCCGTGGCCATCCCCATCATCGATGCGGTGGTCTTCCAGATGACCGAGGCCCTCACCCGGAAGCAGTTCGACAAGGCCTTTTCCGTTCTCAACGATCTGCTCCGGCTCCAGCAGGCCCCCATTATGATCCTGGCCGTCCTGGGTAAGCACATCCGGCAGCTCTACTCCGCCCGGATCGCCCTGGAGACCGGCAAGGGGAGCCGCTGGCTCATGGACCTGTGGGGGATGCGGTCCACCTACCCGGCGGACAAGCTCCTGGAGGCTGCCCGCCGCCACGATCTGGCCTGGTGCAAGCACGCCATGGCCCGGTGCGCCGAGACCGACCTGGCCATGAAGTCCGTGGCCGGGGCAGACGGCAAGGACCTTCTGCTGAACCTGATGCTGGAGCTGTCCGCAGGAGGGAAGGCATGATAAAAATCAAGGAAGCCATCGTGGTGGAGGGCCGGTATGACAAGAACACCCTCTCCCAGCTGGTGGACACCGTCATTCTGGAGACCAACGGCTTTGGCATCTTCAAGGACAAAGAGCAGCTGGCCCTCCTGCGGAAGATTGCCCAGAAGCGGGGGCTCATCGTCCTCACCGACAGTGACGGGGCGGGGTTCGTCATCCGCAACCACCTGAAGGGGGCTCTGCCCCAGGACCAGGTGAAGCACGCCTACGTCCCCGACCTCTTCGGCAAGGAGAAGCGCAAGCGCAAGGCCGGCAAGGAAGGGAAGCTGGGAGTGGAGGGCATGCGCCCGGAGGTCCTGGAGAAGGCCCTTCGCCAGGCGGGAGCCACCGTCCTGGATGGGGAAGCCCAGGCCCACAGCGGCCCGCCCCTGACCAAGGCGGACCTATTTGCGGCGGGACTCTCCGGCGGTGAGGGGAGTAAGGAGAAGCGGCAGGCTCTGCTGAAAAAGCTGGACCTGCCCGAGCATCTCACCCCCAACGCCATGCTCCCCGTCCTCTCCGCCCTCTTTGACCGGGAGAGCCTCCTGGAGGAAATGAGAAATCTGTGATGCAGGTCACGCAACCGGACGAAAAACTTGAGGTAAAAAATCCACTATTATTGTGAACATGAGTGCTTTACAACGGCCTTTTTATCGTGTAAAATAGCTATTGTAAAACCGTGCCGAACCGGCACGGACCAGAATAGAAAACTAAGCTCCCCCAGGGAGCAGAAATATGGAGGAAAACACTATGGCAAAGTATGTTTGCGGTATCTGCGGTTATGTCCACGAGGGTGACGCTGCCCCCGAGAAGTGCCCCCAGTGCAAGGCGCCCGCTTCCAAGTTCACCGAGCAGGGCCCCGAGCTGAGCTGGGCTGCTGAGCACGTTGTAGGCATCGCCAAGGACGCTCCCGAGGCTATCAAGGAAGACCTGCGCGCCAACTTCATGGGCGAATGTACCGAGGTCGGTATGTACCTGGCTATGTCCCGTGTGGCTCACCGTGAGGGCTATCCCGAGATCGGTCTGTACTGGGAAAAGGCAGCCTGGGAAGAGGCAGAGCACGCAGCTAAGTTCGCTGAGATGCTGGGTGAGGTCCTGACCGACTCCACCGCCAAGAACCTGGCTATGCGCGTGGAAGCTGAGAACGGCGCTACCCTGGGCAAGGTGGAGCTGGCAAAGGCCGCTGAGGCTGCCGGCTACCCCGACATCCGTGACACCGTCATGGAGATGGGCAAGGACGAGGCACGCCATGGCAAGGCACTGAAGGGCCTGCTGGACCGCTACTTCGGTAAGTAATTGAAGAACCTCAAAAAGGGCAGCGCAATGCTGCCCTTTTTTCATGAGAGGGAGGGAAAAGAAATGAAGAAACTGCTTTCTCTGGTGTTGGTTGGTGGAATGGTATTTTCTCTGGCGGCCTGCTCTGGGCAGACCACGGAAGTGGAAGAATCGGTGGATATGGTCAGTGAACTGGGCCTGACGGCTGAGGCTAAGGAGGCCACTGACGCCACCACCGAGATCAACTCCGCCGTCTATTCCCAACTGAACTTTGAGGACACCTCGGAATATGATAATGCCACTCGGGGGCTGATCGCCGCGCCGGAGGCTCTGGAGCTGAAGGATGCCGAGGGGAACATGATCTGGAGCCAGTCGGCCTACAGCTTCCTGGATGACTACGAGGAGGCACCTGCCACGGTAAACCCCAGCCTGTGGGAGAACACCAGAAACAACCATGCCTACGGCCTCTTTGAGGTGACGGAGGGCATCTATCTGGTCCGTGGCTATGACATGTCCAACCTGACCCTGGTGGCCGGTGACACCGGCTGGATCGTTTTTGACCCCATGATGAGCCTGGAGTGCACCCAGGCCGCCATGGAGCTGGTGAAGGAACACCTGGGGGAGAAGCCTGTGAAGGCGGTCATCATCTCCCATCCCCATGTGGACCACTTCGGAGGCATTGGCGGTGTGGTCACAGCGGAAACGGTGGCAGACGCCGCCCTGTCCCTGGCGGACCAGCTGGCCAGCGGAAAGATCCCTGTCATTGTGCCGGAGGGATTTTTGGAGTATGCGGTCAGCGAGAACATTTACGCCGGGGCTGCCATGAGCCGCCGGGCCAACTATCAGTTCGGTTCCCTGCTGGAGCCCGGTGTTACCGGCACCCTTGGCATTGGCATTGGCCTGGGTCAGAGCAAAGGTCTGGTGACGTTTCTGACGCCTACCTATGAGGTGAAGCAGACCGGTGAGACCCTGACCATCGACGGGGTGGAGCTGGAGTTCCAGATGACCCCCGGCACCGAGGCTCCCGCCGAGATGAACACCTGGCTACCCCAGTTCCAGGCCCTGTGGATGGCGGAAAACTGCACCGGTACCCTCCACAACCTGTATACCATGCGTGGAGCCCAGGTCCGGGACGGTAACCAGTGGGCTTTGCACCTCTATGAGTCCCTCCAGCGGTATGGGAGTCAGGTGGAGGTGGTCTTCCAGTCCCACAACTGGCCCCACTGGGGGCAGGATGTGATCCGGGAATACCTTCTGGACACGGCGGCGGTCTACAAGTACATCAACGATCAGACCCTGACCTTGTTGAACCAGGGCTATACCTCCAACGAGATTGCGGCCATGATGGAGCTGCCTGCAGACCTGGCCCAGAACTGGTACACCCGCCAATACTACGGAACTCTGGTCCAGAATGTTAAGGCGGTCTATCAGAAGTATATGGGATGGTATGACGGCAACCCGGTCCATCTGAATACCCTGGCCCCCACCGAGAGCGCAAAGAAGTGGGTGGAGTATCTGAAGGATACCGATGAGGTCCTCCGGATGGCCAAGGCGGACTATGACGCGGGCCAGTATCAGTGGGTGGCAGAGGTCACCAACGTGCTGGTCTACGCCGACCCTGCCAATGAGGCTGCCCGTCTTCTCTGTGCCGATGCCCTGGAGCAGCTGGGCTATCAGGCTGAGTCCGGAGCCTGGCGCAATGCCTACCTGACGGCAGCCAAGGAACTGCGGGAGGGGAACGAAGGCGGCCAGGTGGTGGCATCCAAGACCGACGGCAATGTGGTGAAAAACATGACCCCGGAGATGATTTTAGACTACATGGGGATCATGCTGGACAAGAAGGCCATGGAGGACCAGGACATGACCATCCATGTGAACCTGACCGACCAGGGTCGTCAATTCGTCCTCCAAGTTCGCAGCGGCGTTCTTCTCCATTGGGAGGGTACGCCTGCGGGAGAGGCAGACCTGACCATCACCTGCCCCGGGAAGGCCCTGCTGCTCATCCTGAGCCGGAACACCGAGGCCATGGCCCAGGCAGTCCAGGTGGAGGGGGACAGCGCCAAGCTGGACCTGTTCATGGAGAACCTGAACCAGGTGAACGCCTCCAAGGGCCAGGCCTTCAACATCGTGGAACCCTGACAATAGCAAAAAGCTGGTACGTCCGAGAGACGTACCAGCTTTTTCATCCTGTCAAGGAACTTATATTACAGGGTTAGGAAAGGCTCCCTCTAAGAGGGAGGCTTTGAAGCCCGTAAAACCAGGTTTGGGGTCTCAATCGTAGTGATTGGTCCGGTGGGGTTTGGGTTCCATTTTGTTCCACAGCTTCTCGATCCACCGGCCGGTGAAGAACTTGTTGAAGAATCGTCCTACGGGATCGTTGCCCAACAGAAGCAGGATGATCACGGCCACGGCCAGGGTGTGCAGAGGGGTGAACTGGGCGGCCAGACCGAAGTGGTCCATGAGCTTTACCGGGAAGGCGTGGAGGAGGTAGACCGCCAGGGTGTTCTTGCCCACGGTGCTCATCACCGGGATCCGCCGATCCAGCCGGGGGGCCAGGACCAGCAGGAAGAAGAACAGCCACAGCAGAGCCAGCACCTGGATGAGGAACTTGGTAATGATGCCAATGCCCAGCTTCTCGAAGGGGTGGGAGCCGTAGAAGGCCGCCTTGGGCAGCTGACAGAAGAAGAGCAGGTAGACCGTGGCGGCCAGAACACCCAGGGTCAGGAGAAGCTGTACAGGCCGGTTCCGGAAGGTGCGGATCTTCTGTTCCCAGTCCCGGGCGTAATAGCCCAGGGCGAAGAAGGGCAGGAAGGAGAAGAACCGGCCCAGGGAGAGGTACTTGTCAATGTCCGGGTCCAGGCCGTAGCACACGGAAAGGAAGAGGAAGAGGATCAGCACACAGCTGCGCCGCCGCTTTCCCCGGACGTTGAACAGAGGGATGAGCAGATAAAAGAACAGGCTGACCATCAGGTACCATAGGGACCAGGAAGGCGTGGTGTAGTTCAGGACGATGGGATCTCCCACCAGAAGGCCGTGGAAGAAGACCCGGTGGATGGTCTGGAAGAGGAAGTACAGGTAGGCCAGGTGGAAGATGATGGTCCGCCGCTTATACACGGCAAACCAGCCGGTGATGAAGAGAAAGACCGGCATATGGAAGGAATAGATGAGCCGGTAGAGGGCTTCGTTCCATCCGCCCCACTCCGGGGAGAGGGTCAGCAGATGGCCCAGCACCGCCAGGAAAATGAGGATACATTTCAGATTGTCAAAGCAGTAGGCCCGCTTCTTCATAGACAGGGGCATGGGAGGACCTCCTTTCCGCCTTGATGTTTTCATAATATAGCACAGTTTCCCAGGATCTGCAAGAGATCAGGTCGCCCTTGACCGGGGAGGTGGGATATCTTATAATCATATCATAAAAACAGAAGAAACGAGGTCAAATTATGCAGTTTCATCACATTTCTCTCCGTGTCCGTGACTTTGAAAAGTCCATGCACTTCTACCAGACCCTCCTGGGCCTGACCGTGGCCAAGGCCTTCCAGCCCGATGCCGAGAGCAACGTGGCCTACCTCCAGAATGGGGAAGGGGAGACCCAGATCGAGCTCATCGCCCTGCCCGTGGGTGATAAGTTCGAGGGCAAGGGTATGTTCCTGTGCTTTGCCACCGACGATCTGGAGGCCGCTCACAAGGTGGCCGTGGAGGCTGGTTTCAATCCCTCTGACATCCGCCAGCCCGAGCCCACCGCCAAATATTTCTACGTGTATGACCCCGATGGGGTGTCCGTCCAGCTGCGGGAGTACCAGTACATTCTTAAAATATTATTAAGTTTGTAGGATTATATTGACAGGGTCAATCGGGCATGCTATACTCTGGATAAACATAGAAAGGAGGTAGTATGATGAAGATTCGTATCCTGTCCCAATTGATTTCCCTTATTCTGCTGGTACTGGTGATCGCTCTGGCCGCCGGCTGCAGCACCCTGTACAAGGCAGAGCAGGCAGCTGACCAGATCGGAGAGCAGGTGGAGCAGAAGGTGGACCAGGCAGAAGCTGTCGTGGAAAACCAGATCACGCCCTCTGTGGTCCAGAATGCTGCCGCCCTGACCCAGACCGAGGCAGAGGAGATCGCTTTGCTTCAGGCCGGCTTCAAAGCCGACCAGGTGACTGGCCTCCACACGGAATTTGATGTGGACGACGGCATCCCG
>JAFXCU010000229.1 GCA_017521345.1 Ruminiclostridium sp.
ATTCGGCTCAAAGGTGGTGGCGGAGGTGCCGTTGACCGAGCCGATGTTGTAGGCCTTCAGGACTTCTACGTCATTGGTGTCCACAAAGGGGTTATTTAAGGCGGGAATGGCTTTGGTGCCGGACAGGGCTTCATAGACCTTCACGGAGACGGCAGCGAATTCAGCCCGGGTAATGTCCTTGGTGAGATTGGTGTCCTTCAGGACGTCGGGGACCAGATCCATATCGTAGGCTCTGTCGATTTCATTCTGTGCCCAGTCAGAAGAGACATGGCCCCATTGGCACACAAAGGGAAGGGCGGTATTCTTGTCGGACCAGGTCTTCAGGTGGTAGCTGGCAATGCTGCCGCCCTTCAGGACGCTGGACTGGAAATCAGCCTGTCTGCTGGCGGGGACGTTGGCCAAGGAGCCTCCCACCAGGCTGCAGTACCATTGGGCAAAGAGAGGACGAACGCTTTCGTTTACCACCATGCAGGTGCTCTCGTGCCAGGCCTGCTTATCATAGGGCAGGTTGCTGGTTCGGCCGGTGGTGGGGATGGAGGAAATACGGGAATCCCACTCACAGATGAAGGAATACGAGGGAGTGCTAAAGCCGCCATAGACATCCACCCAGCGCCAGTCGCGGGTCTCGTCTGCGCAGACGTAGTTTTCGCCCCGGCCCAGGCCGTTGTTAGGCTCTCTGGTGCCTGCGAAGCCGCCAGGATACCAGTTGGCATACTCCCAGGACTCGCCATTCATCCATTCCCAGGTGCCTTCCTTGTCCCGGTCCGTACCGCCGATATAGTACTGTGCAGAGTTGCCGTCGGCCATCAGACTGCAGAGGAATTCATTCTCACCTTCTGAGGTGATGGTAGCCAGATAACCGCCCAGCAGATCACAGAAATGCTCGGCAAAAATGGGGGAAACGGCCTCCTCTACCACCAGGTAGGTGTGATCTTTATAGTGGTGCAGGGTTCCGGGCGCGGAAGCACTGGGATAGGCAGCCAGCGTGGTGGGGGCCAGACCCAGAGTCATTACCAGAGCCAGGAGCAGGGATATGAGTTTTTTCTTCATATTAATTCCTCCTCAATGGTATTTGGGAAGTTTACTTTAGTATAGCAGAGAAACTGGGAGGTGGCAAGAAAAACAAAAACTCCGAAGCCAAAGGCTTCGGAGTTTGGTGCGCGAGGCGGGACTTGAACCCGCACGTGCGTAATGCACACTAGAACCTGAATCTAGCGAGTCTGCCAATTCCACCACTCGCGCGTTTGTTGCTGTCTCGTGACTGCTTGAGTATAATAGCACACCCCGGGAGGGATGTCAACACCTTTTTTCGCGGTTTTTGGAAAAAGTTTTGGGTCGTCTTTTGAGGAAAAGCAAAAGTCCGAAACCTTTCGGTTTCGGACTTTGGTGCGCGAGGCGGGACTTGAACCCGCACGTGCGTAATGCACACTAGAACCTGAATCTAGCGAGTCTGCCAATTCCACCACTCGCGCTTGTCTGCGCCGAACTGTCTTGCTCAACGCAAGATGTATAATACCACCGGGGGGGACAAAAGTCAACACCTTTTTCTCGTTTTTTGAAAAAAGTTTTTGGACGGATGAGGCTCCCCTATCAAGGGGAGCCTCAGGCCCATTACAAAAGTCTTACTTTGTTCCGAAAATTCTGTCGCCTGCGTCACCCAGACCGGGCACGATGTAGCCGTGGTCGTTGAGCTTTTCGTCACAGGCGGCCACGTAGATGGGCACGTCGGGGTGGTCCTTCTGGATCCGGGCGATGCCCTCGGGGGCGGCCAGGATGTTCATGAGCTTGATGTTGGTCACGCCGTACTCCTTGATGAAGTCGATGGCGGCGGAGGCGGAGCCGCCGGTGGCCAGCATGGGGTCCAGGATGATGACGTCACGCTCGGCGATGTCGCTGGGCATCTTGCAGTAGTACTTCACGGGCTCCAGGGTCTCGGGGTCCCGGAAGAGGCCGATGTGGCCCACTTTGGCACCGGGGATCAGGGTGAGGATGCCGTCCACCATGCCAAGGCCCGCACGGAGGATGGGGACGATGGCCAGCTTCTTGCCGGCGATCCGCTTCACCCTGGCCTTGGCCACGGGGGTCTGGACCTCATACTCCTCCAGGGGCAGGTCCCGGGTGGCCTCATAGCACATGAGGGTGGCGATCTCGCTGACCACCTGGCGGAACTCGGTGACGCTGGTCTTCTCATCCCGCAGGATGGACAGCTTGTGCTGCAGCAGGGGGTGGTCCAGAATGTGTACCATTTCCATAGTCATGTCCTCCTTGTTGGGTGTCAGGGGTTCTTGTTCTCTCGTTCCAGCCGCTCCCGCTCGGCCTGGGACAGGCGGTGGTAGACGGGAGCCAGCTCATTGGCGGTGATGGTCTGGCCGGCCCGGGCCTTTTCCAGGGCCAGACGGGCCACGCCCCAGGCGCTCTGCATCCGCAGGTTGGGGGGCGCCAGCTTGGCGGGGATCCCGGCGGCGGTGAGGGCGTCATAGCAGAGATGGGCGCCGTCGCCCACCACGATCTGTGTGGTCTGGGTGCCTGCCAGCTCGGCCACCAGGTCCTCCAGGGAGATGGCTCGGTCCTCGGTCAGCCGGTGGACCTGCTCTCCATCCACCCGGAAGCGGGCGTTGTAGACCTGCTTGCGGCGGGCGTCCATGGCGGCGCAGATCTCCCCCTCAAAGCCCACCAGGTTCCAGGCCATGGACTCCAGGGTGGAGCACCCGGCGCAGGGCAGTTCGGCTCCCCAGGCCAGGCCCTTGGCGGCGGCCACGCCGATGCGCAGGCCGGTGAAGGAGCCGGGGCCTTCCGCCACGGCGATCAGGTCTATATCAGCCATGGTGAGGCCGCAGTTCTTTAACAGATCCTCCGCCAGGGGCAGGAGGGTCTGGCTGTGGGTCAGGCCGGTGTTCTGAAAGGCCTGGGCGATCAGGGTCTCGTCCTCACACAGGGCCACGGAGGCGGCCACGGCGGAGGATTCCAGGGCTAAAATTTTCATTCGTCCATCCCCCTTACGGTAATGATCCGCTGGTCGTCCTGCTGGCCCCGGCGGATATCGATGTAGATGGTACCGGGTTCCAGGGCGTCCAGGATGTTCTCGCTCCACTCCACGGCGCAGATGCCCCCACGGGCCAGGAAGTCCTCCCAGCCGATGTCGAAGAGCTCCTCGGAGGAGTGCAGGCGGTACATATCAAAATGGAAGAGGGGAAGGCGGCCCCCCTCGTATTCGTTGACAATGGTGAAGGTGGGGCTGGTGACCCGTGCGGTGATGCCCAGGCCCCGGGCCATGCCCCGGACAAAGGCGGTCTTGCCTGCCCCCAGGTCGCCGGAAAAGGCGATGACGGTGCCGGGAGCCATCTTCTGGACCAGTTCCTGGCCCAGGGCCTCGGTCTCCTGGGCACTGTTGGTGAGTCGTTCCATGGGATTCCATTCCTTTCCATGGGGCCGATGGCCCCGCAGACATCATTCAAAATATTTTACCACAGATTTGCCCCGGATGCACCCCCGCCCGACCAAATTTATGGCGAAGAGGGGGTATCATAGGGGGAGAATCTTTGGAAAGGGGAGGGAAAGGATGAGAAAGCAGGGGACCTGGCTGCTGGGCCTGTGTGTTCTGGCCTCTCTTTACGGCTTGGGCCTGATCTGGTCGGCCACCCGGTACGACCCGGAACTCCACAGCCTGCCCATGAAGCAGGCCGTGGCCCTGGGGGCGGGGGTGGGACTCTGTCTGATTCTGCGGATCCTTCCGGTCCGGGCCATCATTGAGAAGGGCTGGTGGGTCCTGGCTGTCGGAAATGTGGGGCTGCTCCTGCTGCTCATCCCCTTCGGCAACGACGACGGCACCGGGAACAAAAGCTGGCTGGCCCTGCCGGGTGGGTTTTTCAACCTCCAGCCCGGGGAGTTTGTCAAGGTGGGGTTTCTCTGCCTGCTGGCCCTCCAGCTGACCCGGCTGGAGAAACGGGGCCTGAACCGGCCCAAGGCCGTTTTCTGGCTGTCTGCCCATGTGCTGGGCCTGTGCGGGCTGGTGTGGGTGGTCTCCGGGGACCTGGGGATGGTGACGGTCTACCTGGGCATCTACTTCGTCATGCTCTGGTCGGCAGGGGTCCACCCCCTGTGGCTCCTGGGGGAGCTGGCCGCCGGGGTGGGGGCGGTGGTCCTCCTGTGGCCCCGGCTGCCGGAGTACGTCCGTCTGCGGTTCCTGGTGGTCTGGGACCACGACCTGGACCCCTTGGGGAAGGGCTTCCAGCAGGGGCGGAGCCTCCTGGCCATTGGGTCGGGGCAGGTGACCGGTCAGGGCTACCTCCAGGGGCCCCAGACCCAGAGCCCCTCGGCATCCTCCCTCCCGGCCCGGCACACAGACTTCATCTTCTCTGTGGCCGGGGAGGAGCTGGGCCTGGCGGGGTGCCTGGTGATCCTGGGGATCCTGCTGGCCATCGTCCTGGGGTGCATGAGCTTGGCCCGAAATGGGGACAGGCTTCTGTCCTGCACCGCCATGGGGGTGGCCGGGATGCTGGGGGCCCAATGTATATTAAATGTAGGGATGTGCCTGTACGCCGCCCCGGTCATTGGGGTGACCCTGCCCTTTTTCAGCTACGGCGGGTCATCCCTGCTGGCCTGTTTCGGGGCCATTGGCATCCTGCTGTCTTTGGCAAGGAAAAAACTGACCGGATAGGGAAGCCGTCCAAGGGACAAACTGGGGACAGCCAAACAAAGGAGGTCATTCCATGTTCCGAGTATTCCGGCGGGGCGGGGGCCTGTTGGCCCTGGCCGCCCTGCTTCTTTCCCTGTCCCTGCCCGCCTACGCCATTTTTGACCTGGACGATGGGGCGTCCGGGGACAGCCCCAAGCCCATTGCAGAAAACCTCACCCTCACCACCTATAAAAATGTGGCGGTGGAGGGGACCTTTGCCGCCGTGGACCCCGATGGGGAGGGGGTCACCTTCCGCATCACCAAGAACCCCGCCCGGGGGGCGGTGACCCAGGAGGAGGGGGCCGCGAAATTCACCTATACCCCCTATGAGGACAAGGTGGGCAAGGACTCCTTCACCTATGTGGCCGAGGACGCCAGCGGCAACGTCTCCCAGCCGGCCATCGTGTCCATCAAGATCAGCCGGGCAGACACCAAGGTGACCTACGCCGACATGGGGGGCCATCCCGCCCACAAGGCGGCCATCGCCCTGGCCGAGGAGGACATCTTCGTGGGGGAACAGCTGGGGAGCACCTGGTTCTTCCGCCCCGAAGCCCAGGTGACCCGGGAGGAGTTCCTGGCCATGGCCATGGACCTGGTGGGGATGGAGACCCTGCCCGAGGCCAAACTGACCGGCTTCTCCGACGATGACAGTATCTCCGTCTGGGCCAAGCCCTATGTGGCCTCCGCCCTGCGTTCCGGGATGGTCCAGGGGGCCGACGGTCAGGAGGGGGCGGTCTTTGCCCCCGCCCGGGCCATCACCCAGACCGAAGCCGCCGTCCTGCTGGACCGGCTGCTGAAGGTGGCAGACGTGGCGGACACCGGAAAGCTCACCGGGGAGGCCGCCCCCGTCTGGGCCCACCAGTCGGTGGTGAACCTGGAGGCGGTGGGGGTCCTGGAGGGGTCTGCCGACCTCACCGGGGACCTGACCCGAGGCCAGGCCGCCCAGCTGCTGCTGTCTGCCATGGAGGTGCTGGACTTCCGGGAGAGCATCTGGTAAACTCTGTTTGAGAGAACACACCGGTTGAGAAAGGATGGCAGAGATGGAGCAGACCGTGATCCAGTCCCCCATGGGGCCCCTGACCCTCTTCGCAGAGGAGGGCTATCTCACCGCCCTGGTCTTTGGGGACTATGGCGGCTACGACCACCTGCCCCTCTTCGAGGAAGCCCGGCGGCAGCTGGAGGAATATTTTGCTGGATATCGGCAGAATTTTGACCTGCCCCTGGACCCGGGAGGCACCGACTTCCAGCGGCGGGTCTGGCGGGCCCTTATGGGGATCCCCTACGGCAAGACCATTTCCTACCGGGAGCTGGCCCAGCGGGCGAACTGCCCCAAGGGGTTCCAGGCGGTGGGCCAGGCCAACGGGAAGAACCCCCTGCCCATCCTCATCCCCTGCCACCGGGTCATTGGTGCCGACGGCAGTCTGGGGGGCTACTCCGCCGGGCTGGACCGAAAACGGTTCCTCCTGGACCTGGAGGGGATTCGATATCGTGAGGTAAAAAAAGCTGGTTCTGTGAACATCAAAGCCTCCCCTGTGTAAGGGGAGGTGGCTCGCCGTAGGCGAGTCGGAGGGGTTGTTTCGGAAAACGTTGCGGATTCGCATGAACTTTCGCCAGAACGGCATGGTTACTGCTGCACAATCCCTCAGTCACCTTCGGTGACAGCCTACGGCCCGGGTCGCAATCATAGATTGCTTCCCGCTTTGGCTAAAAACATGCCCCTGGCATGTTTTCTTAACGCGTCGCGCCCTTTGCACAAGGGAGCCTTGTGGGGGCTATTGACGAAGGTAGTTCTTTGACAGACAAAAAAAGGAAGTGCGTGAGCACTTCCTTTTTTGACGTATTCAGGGCTTCATGTGGTTTAGTTCCTTCTCGCAGAAGGGGCAGGCCGGGGGCAGGCGGCGGTAGAGGATGATGCTCTTGCCGCAGTGAGGGCACTTGCAGAAGCGCCGGAAGAAAAAGCTGAGGGCCAGGCAGAGGATGCCGAAGGCGGCCAGCAGATAGAAGGCGGTAGGGCTGGCGGACTTGTCCGCAAAGAGCAGGGCAAGCAGGGACACGATGCCCATG
>JAFXCU010000230.1 GCA_017521345.1 Ruminiclostridium sp.
CCGCACCATCGTGGAGGGGTGCCTTGGGGAAGAAGATGTTCTTCAGCAGTTCGCTTGTGACAGTGGACTGGAAGGGAGTGCCGGAGGAGATGATATTGGTCAGGTCGGTGTCCCGCTCGAAGACCATCAGGGCACCCACCTTGTTCTTGGACATCTCGGCATAGGCCTCCACCGTCTCGTTGATGGCGGCCTCCAGCTCGCTGGCCGGAGCGTCGCTGCTGCGGAAGACCCGGTACAGGCTCAGGTTGTTGCTGCCGATGCGCTCCAGGAATCGGCGGATCTCCGGCTGGAAGATGATGACCAGGGCCAGAAGTCCCAGCTCCATGGCCTTACTCAGGACAAAGTTGACAGCATTCAGGTTGAACTGATAGGACAGCCACATGACCACAAAGATCAGCAGCAGAGCCTTGGCCACCGCAACCGCCTTGGTGCGCTGGAGGATATTGATGCCTTTATAGATGATGAACGCCATGATGGCAATGTCGATCATATCTGCGATGGTGATAAGCCGCAGATAGTCCATGATGGTGGAAAAAAACTGCATCAATGAAGTCAAAGCCCTGTCCTCCTGTCCCAATTTTTCCCATGTTCTGAAAAAGGGTATATCACCCCGAGTTTTACATGGTAATTCAAGTTATTATACTGTATTTCCGGCCTATTTACAACCCCGAGGGGACAGGAAATTTACGTTGTCCCCTGCAGAAAAAAGCGCCCCGGACACACCGAGGCGCAGTCACCCTGTTCAGATCAGACGGTACATCAGGGAAAGGAAGGCCTCCACCTCACGGACCGTGTTGAAGGCAGAAAAGCTCAGGCGCAAAGTGCCGGTCTCCACCGTTCCGGCGGTCTCATGGGCCGTGGGTGCGCAGTGGAGACCCGCCCGAAGGGCCACCCCATGGCGGGCCAGCCGGTCGGCCAGCTCACCGGCGTCCCAGTGGGCCACCCGGAAGGACAGGACCCCTGACTGACAGGGGCCCTTGGACCAGAAGACCTGGACCCCCGGGAGTTTCCTCAACCCCTCCCCTGCCAGGTCCTTCAGGGCAATCTCGTGACGAAGGAGCCGCTCCGGCCCCTTCTGCCGAACGAAACGCATCCCCGCCAGAAGGCCGGCCGCCCCGGGGACATTGTGGGTCCCGGCCTCCAGCCGGTCAGGCAGGTAGTCCGGCATGGTCTGGCGGCGGGAGTCGCTCCCCGTCCCCCCTTCCAACAGGGGTTCGCCCCTGTCCCGGCACAGAAGAAGACCGGTGCCCTGGGGGCCGTACAGGCTCTTGTGCCCCGGCATGGCCACAAAGTCCGCCCCCCAGTCCTCCAGGCGGATGGGCAGCAGACCCGCCCCCTGGGAGGCATCCACAATGAGAGGGACCCCTCGGGCCCGACAGAGGGCAGCGGTCTCGGCCACCGGCAGCACATAGCCAAAGACGTTGGACACCTGGGTGCAGATCATCCCGTCCACGTCACCGGTCAGCTGGCGGTCCAACTCCTCCAAAAAGAGGTCCGGGCGGAAGAGAGGGGTTCGGATGGTCCGCACCCGCACCCCCGGAATGGTCTGGAGGGGACGGGTGACCGCATTGTGCTCCCAACCAGAGAGGAGAACGGTGCTCCCGGGTTTCACCAGGGACTTCATGGCAATGTTCAGGCCGTGGGTGGCGTTTGCCGTCAGCACCACCCGGTCAGGCTCCCCCACCTGAAAGAGGCAGGCGGCCAACTCCCGGCAGGCCAGCAGGGTCCCGGCCGCCCGGGCGGATGGGCCGTACTCCCCCCGGCCGGGGCTGGTCATGGTGGCCATGGCCTGCCGGACCGCCCGGGAGACCGTCAGGGGCTTCTGGAGGGTGGTGGCGGCGCTGTCCAGGTAGATCACGGCCCCACCTCCCGATAGCCCAGGCCGCCGCCCCCCACGTAGATTCCCAGGTAGGGCAGCTTTTTCTGGTTCAGGACCGTAAGGGACCGGGCCAGCTGCCGGCTCCCCACCCGCACGGAATAGCTGCAGCCCTTGGGGGAGATCTCCGCCGGAGACCGGAGGATGCGGGCCGGGATCCCGGCCCGCTCCAGGGTGTTGGCCACCCGTTGGGCATAGGTCAGGGAGCGGCACATGATGAGATAAAACATAAGAAAAAACCTCCTCCCAAGACTACTCTATGCCCGGAAGGAGGTAATGTGTCATTTTTTATCGAGGGTCTCAATAAGAACCACCGCATGGGCGGCCATGCCCTGCTCGGTGCCGGTGAAGCCCAAGCCCTCCTCAGTGGTGGCCTTGACGCTGATGGCAGTCACCGGGATACCCATGGCCCGGGAGAGATTCTGCCGCATCTGAGGGATGTGGGGCATG
The DNA here is from genome assembly GCA_017521345.1 of Ruminiclostridium sp. The sequence goes on from JAFXCU010000230.1 coordinate 2,327, forward strand.
AGCTTGGGCTTCTGGGCCAGGATGGTCATGTCGGCGTTCTCCACCCGCCAGCCATTCTGAGCCATGAGTTCCATGACCTTCCCCAGGAGGACCAGACTGTCCGCCCCGCTGTAGGCGGGGTCCTTGTCCGGGAAGTGCTGGCCGATGTCCCCCAGGGCGGCCGCACCCAGGAGGGCATCCATCAGAGCGTGGGCCAGCACATCGGCGTCGGAATGGCCCAGGAGTCCCAGGTGGTGGGGGATCTCCACACCTCCCAGAATGAGCTTTCGGCCGGGAACCAGCCGGTGTACGTCATATCCGTGTCCGATCCGCATGGTTACTTCCCCATCCTTTCTGCCAGAATGGCCTCCCCGTGGATGAGATCCCGGGGGGTGGTGATCTTAATATTCTCCTCGCTGCCCTGGGTCAGGACCACCGAGAAGCCGATCCGCTCCACAGCGGAGCAGTCGTCGGTGACGGGAGCCCCCTCCTGCAGGGCCTTGCCCACGGCCCCCTTGATGAGGGCGGCATCAAAGATCTGAGGGGTCTGGACGGCGAAGAGCTCCGCCCGGTCGGGGGTCTCGGTGACCACCCCATTCACCGCCCGCTTGATGGTGTCCTTCACCGGGATGGCCGGGGCGGCTGCGTGGTGTTTCCGGGCCGCCCGGATGGTCTTTTCGATGATCTCCCCGGTGACAAAGGGCCGGGCCCCGTCATGGATGGCAATGAGGTCGGCAGCAGGGTCGCAGGCTTCCAGGCCGGCCATCACAGACTCCGGACGGCTGGCGCCGCCCCGGACCAGACGCTTGACCTTGTCATAGCCTTTCTGGCTGCACAGGCTGCCGATGGGGGCCATCAGGTCCTCCCGGGTGACGATGACGATCTCGTCCACCAGGTCAGAGGCCTGGAAGGGGGCAATGGCGTGGAGGATGATGGCCTCACCTCCCATGGGGCAGAGGATCTTGTCGATACCCTCCATCCGGGAGGCCTGACCGGCGGCCACCACCACCACAGAACAGAGGGGTGCCTTCTCCTTGACTTGTTTCTTCAACAGTTTTTCCAGAAAACCCATGGGGTTCCTCCTTTTCGAGTGTGATAAAAAAGGAGCCTGATGAAAGGCTCCTTTTTGCTTTTACTTTATGCGTGCAGGACCTGGTTGATGCGGTCCTCGGCCTCTTCATATGGGATATCGTGGGACAGGCTGACCTCAGAAATGAGGATCTGCCGGGCCGAGTGGAGCATTTTTCGTTCTCCCGTGGAAAGACCCCGGCGGGTGTCCCGCAGCAGAAGGCTCTTGACCACCTTGGCCACCTCCAGCAGGTCGCCGCTTTTCAGGCGGGACATATTCTCCTGATACCGGTGGTTCCAGTTGGTCTCCAGCTTCACCTGCAGGTCGGCGATCTGACCGAGGATCCCTTCGGATTCCTCCCGGCTGAGGACCGGACGGACGCCGATCTCCTGGCAGTGGTCGGTGGGGATGAGCACCAGCATGCCTCCAACAGGCAGACGGAGACTGTAGTAGTCCCGCAGGACATTGTTGACCTTGCGTGTTACGATCTCATCCACGATCCCGGCGCCATGCATGGGATGGACGATCTTATCTCCGATTCGGAACATAGACCCACCTCCTGAGCCGATCGATCCACTTGCCTCTTTGGCCCTTTCCGACTTTTGACTTATAACAGTATTATTATAGCGGTATCATCTGGATTTTGCAAGGATTTTTCGCCATTTTAATTAAAAACTTTACCACTTTAATCGAATATTTTACCCATATTCACCAGAAGGGTCAGGGTAAAAAAGTGCGGCGTCAGATCAATCTGACGCCGCACTCGGTCTGGCGTAATTTCTAAGAAATTAAGCTTCTCTCATACGAGCGAAGCACTCGCTGCAGTAAACAGGACGGTCAGACTTGGGCTCGAAGGGAACCTTTGCCTCGCCGCCGCAGGATGCGCAGGTGGCGGTGAAGAACTCACGGGGGCCGCGGGAAGCAGCCTTGCGAGCGTCACGGCAGCCCTTGCAGCGCTGGGGCTCGTTCTGGAAGCCTCTCTCAGCGTAGAACTCCTGCTCACCAGCAGAGAACACGAACTCGTTGCCGCACTCTTTGCATACTAAAGTCTTATCTTCGTACATGCTATTAACCCTCTCTTTGACTCTTTTGACCCGGGGTTGGGTCGGATATAAATATGCGATCAGCTTCCGCTGTATTCGCCGCGGGAGATGTGCTGCGCGATCTTTTTCCGGATGCGCTGCACGGCGTTGTCCACGGATTTCGTGGACCGGTGTACCTCTTCAGCAATTTCAGCATAGGAGGCCCCCTCCAGATAGCGGTCCAGCACCTGGGCCTCCAGACCGGTCAACTGGTCTCGAAGGGCCTTCTCCAGGGCGGACAGATTTTCCTGGTGGATGATAACATCCTCGGGGTTCCTGTGGCTGGGGTATGCCGTGCCAAAGGGAGCAAAGTCCTGGTTAGCCAAAAAGAGGGATGGTTCGAGGGAAACATAATTGTTCAGCGGGGAATGCTTGCCGCCGGCGGCCACACGGACCGCAGAGATGATGCGGCGGCGGATGCAGAGCTCCGCAAAGGTGCGGAATTGGGCCACACGGTCCGGTTTGAATTCCCGAATGGCCGAAAGCAGGCCCAGCATGCCTTCCTGGATGAGGTCTTCGCTGTCCCCACCGGCCAGAAAAAAGGGGCGGGAACACACCCGCACGAGGCGGGAATGGCGCAAAACAAGTGCTTCCTCAGCAGCACGGTCGCCCATCGCGGCCCGTGCGCATAACTGTTCATCTGTCATAGTTTCATGTGATAAATGATCAGTGGTCATGATTTTTCAACGTCATTATAATGGAGTTGTCAAGATAAGTCAAGGAAATTATGAACAAAATGCAAACTTTCAAAAGTTTCTTCCCTTTTTGTTTGTTAATTTCACCAATTACGCATGATTCCCTTCATCAGCCCAGCCGCATCTGCTCCTGCCCCTGGAAGGGGATGCCCAGGTGCTCGTAGGCCAGCCGGGTGACGCATCGTCCCCGGGGGGTGCGGGTGAGGAAGCCCTTCTGCATGAGATAGGGCTCGTACACATCCTCCAGGGTGACGGCCTCCTCGCCGATGGTGGCCGCCAGGGTCCCCAGACCCACAGGGCCGCCCCCGTAGTTGGTGATGATGTTTCGCAGCATCTGCCGGTCCACCTCGTCCAGGCCCAGGTGGTCCACCTCCAGGGCCAGCAGGGCCTGGTCGGCCACGGACTTGGTGATGACACCCCCGGCCCGGACCTGGGCAAAGTCCCGGACCCGGCGGAGGAGACGGTTGGCCAGACGGGGGGTACCTCTTGTCCGGCGGGCGATCTCATAGGCCCCCTCGGGCTCGATGGGGACCCCTAAGATCCCGGCGCTGCGGGTGACGATCTCAGACAGCTCCTCAGGGCTGTACAGTTCCAGACGGAGCATGACGCCAAACCGGTCCCGGAGGGGGGCGGACAGCTGACCCGCCCGGGTGGTGGCCCCGATGAGGGTGAACTTGGGCAGATCCAGCCGGATGGAGTTGGCGGAAGGGCCCTTGCCAATGATGATGTCGATGGCGTAATCCTCCATGGCGGGATAGAGGATCTCCTCCACCGAACGGTTCAGCCGGTGGATCTCGTCCACAAAGAGGATGTCGTTTTCATTCAGATTGGTGAGGAGGGCGGCCAAGTCACCGGGCTTTTCGATGGCAGGGCCGGAGGTGATGCGGATGTTGACTCCCATCTCGTTGGCAATGATGCCTGCCAGGGTGGTCTTGCCCAGGCCGGGGGGGCCGTGGAGAAGGACGTGGTCCAGAGGTTCATGGCGCAACTTGGCGGCGTCAATGAAGATGGACAGGTTGTCTTTGGCCTTCTGCTGGCCGATGTACTCCGTCAGGGACTTGGGGCGGAGGGAGCCCTCCCCGTCGTCCTCGGGGGTGAAGGATGTGGTCATGAGAGGCTCATGGACCTCTTCCATGGAAAAATCAATGCTCACGGTCTTCCCTCCTTTACTTTACCATTTTCCGCAGGGCCTGCCGGACGATCTCCTCCAGGGTGAGGGCGTCCAGATCCAGTCCCTTCAGGGCGGCAGCGATCTCAGACGGGTTGTAGCCCAGGACAGCCAGGGCGGCAGAGGCCTCGGAGGTCTTGTCCTGGGGGATGACGGTGACCCCGGAGCCGCCGAAGGTCTCCTCGGCAGCGGGGAGCTGGCCCTTGGCCAGCTTGTCCTTCAGCTCCAGAATGATCCGCTGGGCGATCTTCTTGCCGATGCCGGGGGCCACGGTAAGGGCCTTCTCGTTGCCGGTGATGATGGCGGTAGCCAGACCCTCCGGGGTGGTGGAGGACAGGATGGACAGGGCTGCCTTGGGGCCTACACCAGAGACCCCAATGAGCATCTGGAAGCAGTTGCGCTCATTCTCCGTGGAGAATCCGTAGAGCTCCATGGCATCCTCCCGGACGTTCAGATGGGTGAAGAGCTTGGCCTTCTCCCCCACCTGGAGGGAGGACAGGGTATAGCTGGTGGTGCGGCAGGCATAGCCCACGCCCCCGCAGTCCATGACCGCCAGGTTGGGGGCGATGTGGCCCACCACGCCGTTCAGATAGTAATACACAGGCAAAAGCTCCTTTCTTTATGGCTGGTACAAACGAGAGGTATGGGACCGGGCATGACACAGGGCAATGGCCACCGCATCGGCGGCATCGTCTGGCTTGGGAACAGCGGACAGCTTCAGGATCCGTTTTGTCATATCCATGACCTGGTGCTTCTCTGCCTTTCCGTAGCCCACCACCGCCTGTTTTACCTGGGAGGGGGTGTACTCGAAGATCTCCACCCCCAGCTTGGCGGCGACCGCCAGGATGATCCCCCTGGCCTGGGCTACGCCGATGCCCGTGGTGACGTTGGTGTTAAAGAAAAGCTCTTCAATGGCCATCACGTCGGGCTGAAAGGTCCGGATGAGGGTCTCCATGTCCTCCTGGATCTGGAGCAGGCGCATGGGCATGGGGACCCCAGCCTGGGTGTTGATGGCCCCGCAGCGGACCAGACGGGTCTGGCCCCGGTCGGCTTCCAGGATGCCGAAGCCCACAATGGCATAGCCCGGGTCGATGCCTAGAATGCGCAATCCCTCTCCTCCTCTCGTTACGTTCTCGAACTGTTGTACTATTATATCACAGGTATGAATGGGACTGCAAGAGAAAAAGCCGCCGAGAAAACCTCGGCGGCTTGGGAATATCTGAAATTATGCGTTCAGGCGGGCTTCCAGGTCGGCCAGTTCCTTGGCCAGTTCCTTGGGCAGCTTGTCCCCGAACTGCTGGTAGAAGTCGCGGATGCCTTCCACTTCAGCCTTCCACAGGTCACGGTCCACAGACAGCAGACCCTCCAGGGTCTCGATGTCCAGATCCAGACCGGCCAGGTTGATGTCCTCTGCCTTGGGCAGGTAGCCGATCTCGGTCTCCTTGGCGTCGGCCTCGTTGAAGCAGCGCTTCAGGATCCACTCCAGGACACGGAGGTTCTCACCAAAGCCGGGCCAGATGAAGTTGCCGTTTTCATCGGTGCGGAACCAGTTGACGTTGAAGATCTTGGGCTGGTTGGGGATGATGTTGCCCATGTCCAGCCAGTGCTGCCAGTAGTCAGCCATGTGGTAGCCACAGAAGGGGATCATTGCCATGGGGTCACGGCGGGTCTCACCCACCTGGCCCTCAGCGGCAGCGGTCTTCTCAGAGCCCATGATGGAGCCCACGAATACACCGTGGTTCCAGTCGCGGGACTGGTAGACCAGAGGAGCGGTCTTGGCACGGCGGCCGCCGAAGATGATGGCGGAGATGGGCACGCCGGCGGGGTTCTCAAACTCGCTGGAGATGCAGGGGCAGTTCTCAGCGGGTGCGGTGAAGCGGGAGTTGGGGTGTGCGGCAGGACCCTCTGCGGTCTCGGGGCTCCAGGGGTTGCCCTTCCAGTCCAGAGCGTTCTTGGGAGGATTCTTGTCCAGCTTCTCCCACCACACGGTGTCGTCATCCAGGTTCAGGGCCACATTGGTGAAGATGGTGCCCTTATGGGTAGTGGCCAGGGCGTTGGGGTTGGAGGAGGCATTGGTGCCAGGGGCCACGCCGAAGAAGCCCTTCTCAGGGTTCACGGCCCACAGACGGCCGTCCTCACCCACACGGAGCCAGGCAATGTCGTCGCCCACACACCAGCACTTCCAGCCGTCCTTCTGATAGCCCTCGGGGGGGATCAGCATGGCCAGGTTGGTCTTGCCGCAGGCGGAGG
>JAFXCU010000231.1 GCA_017521345.1 Ruminiclostridium sp.
ATCAGTTTGTGCTGGGCGGCAGCACCTGCGAGTCCGAAGAACTCTCCGTAGGCGGTCTGGACCAGATTTCCGCCCAGGTGTTCGACGGCTTTGACTATGTAGCCCTGGGCCACCTCCACGGCCCCCAGAAAATCGGACGGGAGACCCTGCGGTATTCCGGCTCTCCTTTGAAGTATTCCTTTTCTGAGGCAGGCCATGAGAAGTCTGTCTGCCTGGTGGAGCTGGGAGAGAAGGGACAGACGGAAGTCCGTCTGGTGCCTCTGGTCCCTCTGCGGGACCTGCGGGAGATCCGGGGAACCTATGAGGAGGTCACGGCAAAAACCTTTTATGAGAGCACCAACACCCAGGACTACCTGCACATCACTCTGACCGATGAGGAGGATGTGCCCGAGGCCATGGGGCGTCTCCGGGCTGTTTATCCTAATTTAATGAAGCTCACCTATGACAATAAGCGGACCCAGACCACCCGGGAAGTCTCCGGGGCAGAGAGACCCGAGGAGCGGACTCCTCTGGAACTTTTCCGGGACCTGTATGAACTCCAGAATAACCAACCCATGAGCGAAGAGCAGGAGGCCTACCTGTCCGGACTCATGGAGAAAATTTGGGAGGGAAGGCCATGAGACCCATTACCCTGACCATGTCCGCCTTTGGCCCCTATGGCCGTGAGACCACCATCGATTTTTCCCAACTGGGCCGACAGGGGCTGTACCTTATCACCGGTGACACCGGTGCGGGCAAGACCAGCATCTTCGACGGGGTAACCTTTGCCCTCTACGGGGAGGCCAGCGGAGCCAACCGGGAGCCCTCCATGTTCCGCAGTAGTTATGCAGAGCCGGATACCCCCACCTTTGTGGAGCTGACCTTTCAGTGCCGGGGCGAGGCCTACACCGTCCGCAGGAATCCGGAATACCTGCGCCCTGCCAAGCGGGGGAAGAAAGAGGTCAAGGAAAAGGCCGATGCCACCCTGACCTATCCCGATGACCGTTCTCCTGTCACCGGCGCCCGGGACGTGACCAAGGCGGTCTGCGACATCATTGGCCTGGACCGGGTCCAGTTTTCCCGGGTGGCCATGATCGCCCAGGGGGAGTTTTTGAATCTCCTTCTGGCAAAGACCGAGGAGCGGAGCAAGATCTTTCGGGAAATCTTCCACACGGGTCCTTACCAGCAGCTCCAGGAGGCCCTGCGTGTTGAGGCCTCCAAGGGAAAGGGGGACTATGATGCCCTGACCCAGAGCATCCGGCAGCACATAGACGGTGTCCGTGTCCCGGAGGAATGGAAAGAGCCCTGGGAAGAGGCGGCTGCCCGCGAGGATGTGCTCCCCCTCCTGGAATCTATCCTGACCCAGGATAAAGAAGTCCTGGATGAGCTTGCCCGGGAGGAGACCGATCTCACCGGAACAGCCGCCCAGCTGGACCGGGCCATCGGCCAGGGGGAGACCCTGGAAAAGGCCCGAAAGGACCTGGAGGAAGTCCGCCGGGACCTGCCCGTGCTGAAAACCCGGCTGAAAGATGCCGAAGAGGTCTGGGCCGCTGCCAAGAACCGGGAGGAACCCCTTGGGCAGCTGGCGGTGGAAATTGAGACCCGCACCATCCAGCTTGAGGCATATGAGGAACGGGATGGGCTGGTCAAGCAGATCAGCCAGACGGGGAGACGGCTGGAGGCGGCAAGAAGACAAGTCGAGACGGGCAGAGAGACGCTTCGACAGATGGAATCGGAGCTGACAGCACTGCAGCAGGAGCAGGCAGAGCTTGCCGGCCTGGAACAGAAAATGGAGATCCTTGCCCACCGTCGGAAAGAGTTGGCGGACCGGGAACAGAATCTGAAGAAGCTGGAAGACCTTCTGACCCGGCACAGAGAATTGGAGTTGGCCCATGGCAAGAATTTGCAGGACTATCTTACGGCAGCTCAAACCCTGGAGGACCGGCGGCAGAACTACAGCCAAATGGAGCGAGCCTTCCTGGATGGACAGGCTGGCTATCTGGCGGGACTCCTGCGGGAGGGGGAGGCCTGCCCTGTCTGTGGATCTATCCACCATCCTGCCCCGGCAGAGCAGGGGAGAGAGGTGCCGTCGGAGGAGTCCCTTAGGAAAGAAAAGACACGCCTGGAACAGGCGGAGACAGCGGCCGCCCGGGCCAGCGAAACCGCTGGCGTGGCCAAGGAACGCTGGGAAGAGGCCGGCCGCCAGGTGAAAGTCTGGGCGGAACAGCTCTTTGGCCCGGAAGCCCTGGAAAATCTGGCTGACCATTTGGAGGGAGCGGTCAAAGACCAGCGGGAAAAGGAAAAGGATCTGGCCCAGGAAGAGGCCCTTCTGGAGAATCAGAGGGTTCGCTGGGAAAAGATCGCAGTCCGCCTTCCCCAACTGACCAAGGAGCTCCAGGAAGCTGGAGAGACCATCCGGGAAGGGGAGACCAATGCTGCTGCTCTGGAGAGTGCCCTGACCGCCCAGAGAGAACAGCTGACCGCCCGGGAGGAGAGCCTGGAGTTTAACACCCGGCTGGAGGCGGAGAAACACATACAGTCTTTGCAAAATACGCTGCGGGAAGGGCGGAAGGCGATGGACACTGCCCGTACTGCCTGGGAGAACTGCCGAAAAGAAGTGGAGCAGGCCGAGACCAGGGAAACTACCCTGGCCGAACAGACGGTATCGGGGATCGAGGTAGACCTGGACACTCTGCGCCTGCAAAGACAGACCTTGAAACTCCGTTTGGATGAGCTGACCCGTAAGCGGGAGGACCTGCTGACCCGGCTGGATGCCAACACCCGGGCAAAGGATGCCCTGGTCTCCCAGCTGGAAATGCGGAAGGAGACCGAGGCCAGATGGACCTGGATCCGAGCTCTTTCCAACACGGCCAACGGAACGGTTCCCGGCAAGGATAAGGTCATGCTGGAGACCTATGTCCAGATGACCTGGTTTGACCGGATCCTGGCCCGGGCCAATGTGCGGCTCATGAACATGACCGGAGGACGGTATGAGCTGCGCCGGAGAAAGGAAGCGGCCAATCTCAAGAGCCAAAGCGGTTTGGAGCTGAACGTCCTGGACCACTATAAGGGAGCAGAACGAAGCGTCAAAACACTTTCCGGCGGCGAGTCCTTCCAGGCATCCCTGGCTCTGGCACTGGGGCTGGCCGATGAGATGCAGGCGGCTGCCGGCGGGATCAGTCTGGATGCGCTGTTCGTGGACGAGGGATTCGGCTCTCTGGACGATGAATCCCTGGAGCAGGCGGTCCGTACCCTCATAGGCCTGACGGAAGGAAACAAACTGGTGGGCATCATTTCCCATGTTTCGGCCCTGAAAGCCCGATTGGACCGGCAGATCATCGTCACCAAGACCCGGGGTGGGAGCAGTTCGGTCCGACTGGAGACCTAAATACAGGGGAGGAGGCCCTGGAATGACAGAATATTTTGCGAATTCTTTCACGAAAATGCAAAAAGACATTGCAAATTTACCAAAACTATAGTAAACTATACTAGTAATGTTGGAGGAATACATATGTCCGCCTCGGGTGGACACTCCGACCAAATTTAAGGAGGTTACAAACATGAAGAAGTTACTTGCCCTTCTGCTGGCTGGCTGCATGGCTTTTGCCCTGTGCGCTTGCGGCACCCCCGCTGAGCCCGCTGACGAAGGCGGCGAAGCAGCTGCTACCGGCGATACCATCGTCATTGGCGTCTACGAGCCCCTGTCCGGCGACAACGGCGCAGGCGGTAAGCAGGAAGTGCTGGGTATGCAGTATGCAAACGCTGTCTGCCCCACCGTTGAGATCGACGGTACCACCTACAATGTCGTTCTGGAGATCGCTGATAACGAGTCTTCCAATGACAAGGCAGTGTCTGCTGCTAACACTCTGATCGCAAAGAGCCCCTCTGTTATCCTGGGTTCCTACGGCTCCGGCGTTTCCATCGCTGCTGCTGACACCTTCGGCGCTGCTGGCGTTCCCGCAATCGGCGTCACCTGCACCAACCCCCAGGTCACTGAGGGCAACGAGCACTACTTCCGCATCTGCTTCCTGGATCCCTTCCAGGGCACCGTTCTGGCTAACTTCGCTAAGGACGAGCTGGGTGCTACCAAGGTCTACTGCATCGGCCAGCTGGGCAACGACTATGACCAGGGCCTGATCAACTACTTCGAAGAGGCTGCTACCGCTGCCGGCATCGAAGTTGTGAAGGAATCTTTCCCCGAGAACAACTCCGACTTTAACTCCTACCTGACCAACGCTAAGAACGCTGGCTGCGACGCTATCTTCGCTCCCACCTCCATCAGCTATGCACAGCTGATCGTTGAGCAGGCAGCAGCTCAGGGCATCGAGATGCCCATCGTCGCTCCCGACACTTGGGACTCCAACGTGGTTCTGGGCGCAGCTCAGGGCAAGAACCTGGAAATCTACGTTTCCACCTTCTATGCTGAAGGCGGCGACCCCGAGTTCGAAGCAGGCATCAAGGAATGGATCAACGCTGACCAGAAGAACCTGGACAACAACGGCGGCAACGACATGCTGGCTGCTGTTACCGTCATGGGTTATGACGCATACTTCACCGCTCTGGAAGCCATCAAGAACGCTGGCTCCATCGCTGCTGGTGATGTCATGGGTGCTCTGCCTGCCACCACCTACACCGGCGTTTCCGGCTCCATCGGCTTCAACGAAATCGGCGACGCAGTTCGCGACAGCGCATTCATCAAGAGCGCTAACGTTGAGAACAACGTTTGGGACTTCGTGGCTGTCCAGGGTGTTCAGTAATTCCTGCTGTATTACTACTTGATACAGCCTAAGTAATGAATTGACCAGTCTGTGGCGGGGGTACCATGTGCTCCCGCCACGGCTGTCCTTTCAGATTCGACCTTTTTCCCGGTTTTACTGTTTCACCTGCCGTTTAGGAACGTATCCATGCGTTCCACTGGATCTGTCCGTGAAACGGATGGATACGCTCCAAAACTTTCGAGAGAAGGAGAAAAGACAGTATGTCTGAATTCATTTCTGCCAACTTGCCGTATCTGCTCGCCGGTATCTCCGTCGGCGGTCAGTACGCACTGATCGCCATTGGCTATACCATGGTCTATGGTATCCTTCGCCTGATCAACTTCGCCCACGGCGACGTGTTCATGGTGGCGGGCCTGGTCATGGTCTATGCTTCGGCGTCTCTGCCCATCGGTGTCTCTGTGATCCTGGTGATCGTGGCGACCATCGTTCTGGGCGTGGTCATTGAAAAAGTGGCCTATAAACCCCTCCGCTCCGCACCCCGTATGTCGGTCATGATCTCCGCCATCGGCGTGTCCTATCTGCTGCAGAACTGCGCCCTGTACTTCACCGGCGGTCTGCCCCAGATCTATCCCACCATCCCCTTCCTGTCCAACAGCATCACCATCGGCGGTGCCACCACCAAGATGGTCACCATCGTTACCCTCATCCTCACTCTGGTCCTGATCTTCCTGCTGGTTACCCTGATCCAGAAGACCAAGATCGGTATGGCCATGCGTGCCGTCTCCAAGGACTTTGAGACCTCTGAGCTCATGGGCATCAAGATCAACAACGTCATCAGCATGACCTTCGTCATCGGCTGCTTCCTGGCTGCCGTCGGCTCCATGCTGTACTTTACCAACTATCCTTCCGTTATCCCCACCTCCGGTGCAATGCCCGGCCTGAAGGCCTTCGTTGCAGCCGTCTTCGGCGGCATCGGCTCTGTTCCCGGCGCTGTCATTGGTGCGTTTATTATCGGTATCTGCGAAAACATCATCAAGGGCCTGGGTCTGACCGTCTTCTCCGACGCATTTACCTTCGTCCTGCTGATCGTCATCCTGCTGGTCAAGCCCACCGGTATCTTCGGTGAAAAGGCCACGGATAAGGTGTGAGGTGCGAACTATGGGAAAGAAATTAAAGACCAAAGCAGCACCCGAGCAGAGAACCGGTACGATCATTGCAGTAGCCTGCCTGGCTGTCCTGTACATCTTCCTGTTCCTGCTGGATAACGCACTGCCCACCAACTCTGCCACTGTCATGCTGATCCCCGTTCTGCAGAAGGGTGCCATCTTTGCCCTGGTCTGCGTGTCCATGAACCTGCTGAACGGCTTTACTGGCCTGTTCTCTCTGGGTCAGGCGGGCTTCATGCTGATCGGTGCCTACTCCTACGCCATCTTCTCCATCCCTGCTGAGCAGCATAACGCGGTCTATCAGTACTTTGACGGCGGCGCTATCAAGTTCTCCATTCCCCAGATCCTGGGCAATGCGCTGGGTGAGAACGCCGGCAACATCATCGGTGCCATCATCTGCATCATCATCGGCGGTATCGTGGCAGCCATCTTCGCAGCCCTCATTGGTATTCCTGTTCTCCGTCTGAAGAGCGACTACCTGGCCATTGCCACCCTGGGCTTTGCGGAGATCCTCCGTGCGTTCTTCCAGTGGGATGGTCTGGGCAAGATCACCAACGGCTCCAACCTGCTGCGTAAGTACACCAACTTCCACAACATCAAGATCCAGGTGGGCGGCATGATCTATCAGCTGGATACCATCTTCCCCTTCCTGATCGCCACTATCTCCATTGCCATCATCATCCTGCTGGTGAACTCCTCCTACGGCCGTGCCTTTAAGGCCATCCGTGACGACGAGATCGCCGCTGAGGCCATGGGTATCAACCTGTTTAAGCATAAGATGATGTCCTTCATCATCTCCAGCTTCTTTGCTGGCGTGGGCGGCGCTCTGCTGGCCATGTTCCAGACCACCGTGCAGGCAGCTCCCTTCCGTACCTCCATGACCTATGAGATCCTCCTCATGGTGGTCATCGGCGGCATCGGTTCCATCACCGGCAGCTGCATCGCAGCTTTCCTGTACATCGCTTCCTCCGAGTGGTGGCTGCGCTTCCTGGACAGCGGCTCCTTCATGGGCATGGATGTGCCCTTCTTCCGTGATGGCTTCCGTAAGGTCGTCTTCTCCGTCATCATCATGGTCATCGTGCTCTTCTTCTCCAAGGGCATCATGGGCGACAAGGAGTTATCGTTCTCGGGTATGATCCGTAAATTCAAAAAGAAAAAGGCAGCCAAGGCTGCCAAGGCAGAAGCAGGGAAGGGGGTTGACGCAGAATGAGTGATCGTCAGAATGTCCTGCATGTTGAGAACGCCACCATGCAGTTCGGCGGCGTCGTGGCCGTCAACAACCTGACCCTGGATGTCAATGAGGGCGAGATCGTTGCTCTCATCGGCCCCAACGGTGCCGGTAAGACCACTGCCTTCAACGTCATCACCGGCGTGTACCAGCCCACCAACGGCATGGTCTCCTTCATGGGCAAGCCCATGATCCGCAACCATCCCCAGGGCAAGATGCAGAAGCTCTATAAGGGCCAGAATGCAGCTATGTATACCGGCGACTACAAGTTCCAGGTCCCCGAAGGTTCTGAACTTTCCGGCGAGGAACTGAAGAAGGCCGAAAAGGAGTGGAAGCAGGGGGAAAAGGCCCGCGACAAGCACGCCTTCTCCGGCCATGTCATGGCCCCCACCCCTGACCACATCACCAAGCTGGGCATCGCCCGTACCTTCCAGAACATTCGTCTGTGGAAGAGTATGACCGTCTTCGACAACGTCCTGATCGCCAAGCACATGCGTGCCAAGCACAACGTGTTCTCTGCCACCTTCCGCACCAGCCGGAAGGAAGAGCAGCGGATGCGGGAGGAGACCGAGGCACTGCTCCGTGAGCAAGGTCTGTGGCAGTTCAAGGATGACATCGCCACCAGCCTGCCTTACGGCCTCCAGCGCCGTCTGGAGATCGCCCGTGCACTGGCTACCGATCCTAAGCTCCTGCTGCTGGACGAGCCTGCAGCCGGCATGAACCCCCAGGAGACCCTGGAGCTGGCTGATTTTATCCACGAGATCCGTGACAAGTACAACCTGACCATCCTGCTCATTGAGCACCACATGGACCTGGTCATGAACATCTCTGACCGCATCTACGTTCTGGACTTCGGCAGCCTGATCGCAAAGGGCGTGCCCGAAGAGATCCAGAACAACCAGCGAGTCATTGACGCCTATCTGGGGGTAGTAGAAGATGAGTGAACCCATTCTCAGCATTCAGAACTTACAGGTCAACTACGGCGGCATTGAGGCCGTGAAGGGCATCTCCTTTGACGTGCCCGAGGGTGAGATCGTTACCCTGATCGGCGCAAACGGTGCAGGCAAGAGCTCCACCCTCCGCTCCATCTCCGGCCTGGTTAAGCCCAGAAGCGGCAAGATCTTCTTCAAGGGCGAGGAGATCACCGGTAAGAACCCCACCGAGATCGTCTCCAAGGGTATTACCCTGGTCCCCGAAGGCCGTAAGATCTTCGCCGACTTGACCGTTAAGGAAAACCTGCGCATCGGTGCCTACCTGCGTAAGGATGACATTACCGAGGACCTTGAGTGGGTCTACAGCCTCTTCCCCCGCCTGAAAGAGCGTGAGTGGCAGGCTGGCGGCACCCTGTCCGGCGGCGAGCAGCAGATGCTGGCCGTTGGCCGTGCCCTTATGAGCCGTCCTAAGGTCATGATGATGGACGAGCCCTCCCTGGGTCTGGCTCCCCTGATCGTGCGTGATATCTTCAGCATCATCAAGGAAGTCAACAAGCAGGGCGTGACCATCCTGCTCATCGAGCAGAACGCAAACATGGCCCTCAAGACCGCTCACATGGGCTACGTCATGGAGACCGGCCGCATCACCATGTCCGGCCCCGGCCAGGAGCTGCTGGTGAACGAGGATGTCCGCAAGGCATACCTGGGCGGCTAACCTACTGTATGAAAAAAGAAGCATCGGTTCTCCGATGCTTCTTTTTTTATGGCAATATGACTGTATTCCTGCATTACGTTTGCGGCGGAAAGAAAAAATGAATTGACTTATGCAAGATTCACCTGGTTTATTGGAAGAAAT
>JAFXCU010000232.1 GCA_017521345.1 Ruminiclostridium sp.
GGCCATGACGAAAATGGGATCCAGGAAGCCCTTCAGATAGCCGCCGATGCCGGAGGATTTGATCTTATGTTAGGTGATCAGCACGAACACCACCAGAGCCCAGGCAAGCTCCGTCATCAGGTCTGCCGTGGGGCTCCAGATGCCAAGCAGGGAGATCAGGTTGGAGATGATGGAGGTGATGAAGATGGTGCCCACAAGGGGGATGTAGTGGTCGAATTCCGGACCCATGTTGCCCCGGACGAAGTTCACCAGCGCGGTGACGATCATCTCGGCCACGGCCTGCTTGCGGGAGATGCCGGTGACCTTCAGATTGGAGCCGAGCCAGATGCACAGGCCCGTGATGATGGCGAAGACCAGCCAGCTGACCGTCAGGGTCTGGGTGATCTGCACCGTGCCCAGCAGGGGGACATTTTCAATCTCAAAGAGAACTCTTGCGCCGTTGATTGCTAAATCCATAGATAGAACCTCACTTCTGCTTACAGATTTTCATCGGAAGGGGCCGCAGGCTCCTCCGTGGATTCCGGATTGGGCTGTCTGGGGGGATCGGGGGGAAGGAGCTTGCCCTTCGCCTGGAGATAGAGGATGGTGACCTTGGGGAAGAGGATGGGGGCCGCACCGGCGATGAAATGGAAGGCCGGGGACAGGAAGGCGATCACCGCCCAACCGGCCTGGAGGATCATCCGGGCGTTGTAGCTGAGCTGGAATTTGGCCTTCATCTTCTTCTGGTCGGTCATGCCCACCGCGCTCTGGACCGTCAGGCACATGAGCGCGAAGTTCAGCACCGCGATCACGGAGCCGATGGCGGCACTGAGCAGGATCCTGCCCAGGTCGAAGGAACCGATGTCAAACTGGCTGGCCAGGAACAGTCCTGCCACCAGCAGCACATCGCACACCAGCGTACCGGCGGTGATGCGCTTGACTTCCCTTTGGGAGGCCGGTTGAAGTATCATGGGGATCATTTCCTTTGCTTGGGGATTTTGGGGGTCAGCTGTGGTCATTGAAGGAGGGCGGGGGATCTCTGCGGTCTGAATTGCGCTCGATCTCCTTAAGGATCGCCTGCAGACAGGACTTCGCCGTGGAGAAGGAGGTCAGAAGACCGATGACGCCCAGCACCGCCACGATCCAGATACCCAGCTCGAATTTCTGCTGGAGCCAAACGGCCACGAACAGAAAGAAGCAGGTGGGGAACAGGACCGAGAAGCCGAACTGGCCGACCCACATGAGCAGTGACAAAAATTTCATAAATGCTCCTGTAATCTTTTGTTGACATTACTCATTTTAGCATAATCATCTGCAATTAACAAGCGATTTTTTAGCTATTTTTTAGCGTAACCTTTTGCTGTGAAAAAGAAAAGATATCCTGCAAAAAGCCGGATAAACAGAAAAATAAGCAGGATCCTGTACGGAAAAACATGGAAAATGAAAAGCCGTCCGACCTTTTTCCGCGGCGGCGGGGGGCTGTCTTCATAAATCATTTACCGTTTCTTAACTTGCTTTTTCGCGGGAACGTGCTAAAATATAGGATGTCATGAGGGAGTAATTCCGTGCGGATCACCGCGCGAAGCCTTTCCGTCAATACGGTCCTGTGGACCCGGATCTGCTTGTAAGAATGAGACTCATACACAGCCGTGCGGTTGTGTATGAGTCTCTTTTTATATGTCCAAAATTGCAAACATCACACAGCAAAGGAGAACTACGCATGAAGAAAACCTATACCCAGTCTGCAGAGGAAGTGCTTCGCGGACTCGGCGTGGGGCCTGAGGGACTGACCACGGACCAGGCAAAGCAGCGCCTGGAGCAGTACGGTCCCAACAAGCTCAAGGAGGCCGAAAAGCCCACCCTGCTGCAGCGGTTCATCGAACAGCTGAAGGACCCCATGCTGATCATTCTGATGATCGCCGCCGCCGTCTCTGCCGCCACGGGCATGCTGGCCGGTGAGAACGAGTGGGCCGAGGTCATCATCATCCTGGCCGTCGTTCTGCTCAACGCCATCCTGGGCGTCTTCCAGGAGAGCAAGGCTGAGGCTGCCATCGAAGCCCTGCAAACCATGACAGCGGCCACGTGTAAAGTAATGCGTGACGGCAAAATGACGGTCCTGCATTCCGACGAGCTGGTCCCCGGCGACGTGGTCCTGCTCGAGGCCGGTGACGCAGTCCCCGCCGACGGCCGCATCATCGAGAACGCCTCCATGAAGATCGAGGAGGCCGCCCTGACCGGCGAGTCCGTCCCCGTCAACAAGATGCTCGAGGCCCTGGGCGTTGCCGAGGGTCAGGACGATGTCCCCCTGGGCGACCGGAAGAATATGTGCTACATGGGCTCCACCGTGGTCTACGGCCGCGGCAAGGCCGTCATCACCGACACCGGCATGGCCACCGAGATGGGCAAGATCGCCGGTGCTCTGGCCGCCACCAAGGAGGAGCAGACGCCTCTGCAGCGCAAGCTCGACGAGCTGGGCGGCCTGCTGAGCAAGCTGGTGCTGGGCATCTGCCTGTTCATCTTTGCCTTCAACCTGTTCATGGCCCGCGGTGAGCTGGCCGTCGAGGGCCACGCCCTGACCGTTATCCTCGAGACCTTCATGGTCGCCGTTTCCCTGGCTGTTGCCGCCATTCCCGAGGGCCTGGCCACCGTTGTGACCGTGGTCCTGTCCATCGGCGTTACCAAGATGTCCCAGCGCAATGCCGTCATCCGCCGTCTGA
>JAFXCU010000233.1 GCA_017521345.1 Ruminiclostridium sp.
AGCTGCCTGACCGCTAAAGGGAAGTGTACCGCCGTTGTATGCCTGATACAGGATCATGCCGACGGCATAGATATCGATTGTCTGGTTGATACTGGACATAGGGCCGGAGATCTCCGGCGCGGTGTATTGACTGCAGTACTTATCCGGCACGGATGCATAGGCAAGACTTGCGGTTTTAACAAAACCAAGATCTCCGATCCGATACTCATTATCTTCAGAGATGAAGATATTCTCCGGCTTCAAATCGATATAGAGATACCCTGCCTGACGGCAAACCGCCAGAGACGCACACAGATCCAGACCGAGATTAACCGCCTGCAGATGTGTCATGGAGTACTTTCGGAAATGCCGTGCAAGACTCTTTCTGTACGGGCTCAGAAGATATACATAGTAACCTGCATTATCTTCCATGGGGACAATCTGTGCGCCTTCATAAGGCAAAAATCCTTCCAAAGCAGAAAAAGAATTAGGCCGTGTTCTTGTTATTCTCGGGAATCAAGTCGAACATCTGCAATCACAGATACTTGGTGGCTTTTACGGAGCCTATGTAAACGGGTTTATTTCCTGGGATAAGTTCTGCGAGTTATCTGAGGCCAATCGACGCATGTTCGTCAGCGACTACAAAATTCTCGATGATGCAGTTAAGTCGGGAGGAATCCAGCTTAAAGATAGAGAATTATATCAAGTCGATCGTTTAATCTCCTTAGGTTTACTACAATACCGAAATCGTCTTGGCGGAACTGAATGGATCAACTTCGATGAACCTGTTCAAGAAACAGTAGATATAATCGTTACATCTTTCGGGCAAACATTCCATCAGTATTCGCCTGTCACTTTTGATCTATAACCAAACCCGCCCTCCACAGGTCCTCACAACCTGCAGAGGGCGGGTTTTTGTTATCTCAGTCGTACACTCCGGACCGGTCGTTGATGGTCAGGATCCGCATGGTAGTATAGTCCAGACCCAGACCATCACCAGTACCCAGCAACTTCTTCTGGTCAACCAGCTTCTGAACGGTAGGCTGCGCCCAATCAGGCACCTCTTCCACGGTGTTGTAGATCTTCTCCTCACGTTCTTCCAGAACTTCGGCCACAATGGCCTTGACTTCTTCCTTGGTCATTTCCTCATCCTCCTTCATACTCTCGGGTCGCTCAATGACCCAGTAATACTTTACCTGCTGCACGAAGAGTGCATAGCTCCCCTGGGTCCGGCTCTTCTTGGTGCTGGCCGGGTCATTGATGTACACAACGCCATCCTTCACCCCATACACCAGGACATAGTGGCCGGAGCTGGTCCAGTTCCCCTTACCCATGCAGGCAATGACCAGGTCGCCCCGTTCCAGAGCGTCCCTGGCCTGGGCATGGTATGCACTTCTGCTGTTGCCGTAGATGTTGCTGTAGTTCAGACGATACACCTTCAGGCCAAACCGCTTCCCCGCCGGTTCAAAGTAACCATAATAGGTCCCCTGATGGGGTGCCTTGTACCCATGAGCCAGCGCCCAGGCACACTCGGTCTGAGGATTCACGCTGGGATCTGCCCAGGTAGCCAGGACCATAGCCATGGCCGTGGGTCCGCAGCCGGAAGCCCGGATGGTGGTCTTCTCACCGGGAGCGGAATAGTCCAGGTTCCCCCACCGGGGGTCGGTCTGCAGGTAGGAAACAGGCTGCTTATTCATGGTGCTCATCCTCCTTCCCATGATCCCCCTGGTCCTTCAGAGCCTCCAGGGTCCGCTTCAAGAACTCCGGATAGGGCACACCCATCAGGCCCAGGTTCTCCAGCAGAGACAGCCCTTCGTTCCCAATGAAGAACAGGATCACCGCCATACGGACATACGTGGTGCCCAGGGCGCTGTCCAGCAGACAGCCCACCCACACCAGGAGCAGGATGACCCCCTTCTTGCACAGGCCCTTGAACCCGGCCTTACTGTCCAGGGCGCCGCTCTGGCTCTTGGGGGATCTGTGCCAGACGGCAGCCACCAGCACGCCGGTAACGTAGTCGGTCGCCATGAAGGCCACCAGCAGGACCATGGCTGCATCCCAGCCGCCCAGGGCGTTGGCGATCCAGCTCCCCACAGCGGCAAAGACGGCCAGGATCCCGTTCTTTAAGGTCATGATCTCAGTCATAGACTTCACCTCCTTTGTATTTCCCCCACCATAGCAGTCAGTCCGGAAAATTTCGCCCCGAAAACAGATAAAAATGGAAAAGAGGACCGGATATCCGGTCCTCTCTACTTATTATATTATGTTTCTGCAGCCTGCCTTCTCATTTTCCCCAGTTCCTGCCGCACAAGAGCAGGGTTGGCCTTTCTGACAGTCTTGCCCACATCGTTTCCAAACAGCTCATAAACAAGCTGCCTTTGACTGTCAGTTAATTTGACCCCGGAATCATAGATAGCCTCTGCAATCTGGTAGCCCTTACTGTTGGTGATGGTCTCCCCTGCCTCGGGCCCACTCGCATACTTCAAGCTCTCAATGTCACTGGTGATAGCCCGGAGGTACAGATAGTCCCCTACAGCAATGTTTTCTTCTTCCAGGGCCTGGGTTGCCTTCAGGTAGATGTTGATGCTGGACACATACTCCGGGAACAGCGCCTTCTTGGCCCCCTCATTGGCCACCTGGTATGCGTTGGAGACCACCTCTGCCTTGATGGCGTCATCCGCTCCGGCATACCAGGAGGAGGTGGTAATCTTCTGGATCAGCGCATAGGATCTCTGGCCCTTCTCCTTGGCATAGGTCACATACTGATCTGCCGTCAAATCCACCCGCTCTCCGTCTACATTAAAATACCTGTCCGCCCGGTCAGGGTATACACCCTCTCCGGTTGCCTCGTACAGCCGCTGAAGCTCTGCCTCCATCTGGCTGACATAATATTTAGATGTATAGGCGGGGTTGATAAAGTTGTTCAGGATGCGCTTGCCCTGGTCGGCCTCGGACTCCGTCCGGCCCCATGCATCGATGTAGGGAATCTGGTTATAGTCCCACTTGGGAATACGGGCGGATGCTCTGCCGATAACATACTGCCAGTCAGTGGGCAGTTCGCCATTCTTGTCGGTGTAGGTGGTCATCCGCTCCACTTCAGAGGCACGTTCTCCCTGGCCCAGCAGGGTAGGAATGCCCTGGGTCAGGTAGCTGACCACCATGTTTGCCAGCACCACAGGACCGGCCTTAATACCGTCCTCGCCAAACTGGTTCAGGTTGTCGAAGAGTTCGTTCAGGCTGGACAGGCAGGACATCTCCAGCAGGGGGTCGGTGATTTGGGACATCGCCCCCAGGAAAGCAGAGATCCGCTTCTCCTCTTCGTCGGTTTCCTCTGCAATGGCAGCGAAAATGTCTGCGCCCACCAGCAGGGGGATACACTCAGGAGCCAGCCAGTCCAAAGTGAAGTTCGTGCCATCCTTCCGCATCCAGGAGTATTCCTGCTTGCCAGTCAGGTCATCGAACTTGGCCTGTTCTTCGTCATCGTCAGGTCCTGCGGTCAGCAGACCCATCTTTGCCAGGAAGTAGCCGGCTGCCACCAGCCCCGTGCCGGTCAAACCGGAGGCCAGGTGGTCCAGAGCCTCTGCCGACGTGTTTGCTCCTCTGGGAACGCCCACAGCAAGCTGGACTGCGCCCTGGATCAGCCCAACCGGGCTGTACTCCAACGCCCGGACCAGGATGTTGGCCGGGGTCTTGCGGAAAGGCAGAACACCCTCCACCGCTGCGCTGAAGGCTTTACGCGCCTTGTTGCTGCCGTCATACCGGCCCAGGGTGCTGATAAGGTCGGAGAACTGGTTGAAGTCGCGGTAAGTGGCCTTCTGAGCCTCCTTGATGGCGTAGGCTCTCGCCTTATCCAGTTCCTTTTTGCTTACTCCTTCTCCGGTGCGCACCTGTTCGGCAGTGATGCCATTGGCGGCACAATACTGTGCCAGGGCATTGGCGTAGTGCGGCTGGGCAAACCAGCCGTCCTCCTTCTCCAGTGCCCAGGAGTTGAGTCTGCGCAGGAGTTCCAGGGGCTTAAAGCGGAAGATTTGCCTGCCCTCTGCAATGGCGTCCCTCTTGTATGCAGAATCATCCCACTTGCCGCCAGCCATGATCTGCCCCACCACGTTCTGGTAGTCGCTCCAACCGGCCGCCAGCAGAGAGGGGCTCGCAACGCCCTTCGTTCTCTGCATCTTACCGCCGGAGACCATGGAACCAGCCGCCTCCAGGCCGATGCCCACCACATTTTTGGCAGCCACGAAGGGGGCGAAAACCAGGTTGCCGGAGATGTTTCGGATGTGGGTGCGGAAGTTTCCCAGCATCGCCAGATATCTCCATGCGTTCCACTTGTCGATGAAGGTGGAGGGCATCTGCTTGCCGATGTTCCGGTAAATCTCCTCCTCAGCGGACAGTCTGGCCTCGTCGGTCTCTGCCGCCAGGAAGTTCTCCACAAGTTCATCAGGAATCTTCAGGTCGGGGGCTTTGTCCCCATACTTCTCCACCAGTTCGCTCTGCATATTCTGCACACTGCGCTGGATGGCGTAGAGCTGTGCGCCGGGCACCATCTTCTTCAGGATGCGGGTGGCCTGGACAGCCTGGGCCGCATTCCGCTGGTGGTAGACAATCCGGCTCATGATGTCGGCAGCGGTCTTGATATCCCCTTCGTTCACGGCAGCGTTGTACAGAGCCCAGCCGGTCACCGTGTTCTGCTTGCTCACGCTCCCCTTCGACACATCGGAGATCCAGGCCACAAGGGCAGTCTGGTAGCCCTTGTCCCGGATAACTACCTCGGCGTTCTCGATGGCTTCCCGATCCCCGGCTACCTCATAAGAGAATTCGCCCTGCTCCACCAACTTTTCAATGGTGGGGAGCATCTCTTCCGTGGTCACTGCCGCCTCCATAATGGTACGAACAGTACGGGAGACCTTCTTTCCTTCCTCGGTTTGCCGGGGCACCTGGACCTCTCTGGCCCTGGGATTTTCCCCCTGCTCCATGAAACCGTACTTTTCCAGCAGCGTCTGGTAGTCATCGCCTCCCTTGAGGGAGTGCCGAATATCGGGATCATCAGTAGGCTTCCGGTTGTCTACGTTCTTGAACTGGTTGGAGCTGAAGGTGATGTAGTCGGTGCCCAGGTTCCTCCCTTCCCCTTTGTAGTGGCTGCCGGTGTCATCCACATTGCGGACGATCACACCGTCATAGTCGGCCTCGCCCTCGAAGACCAGGTCCTCCACAGCACCCACGATGTCAGCCACGCTGGTTCTCCATGCGCCATCCTCCTGGAAGGTGGAGGACCCGGCTGCATCCAGCATCTCCTTGACCTCTTCGGTCACGGGGACACTGGACCATTTAGCCCCATCTGCATCAACGACAAAGGGCTTAGTGATGTTCAGGTAGCCCTCATACAGATCTCCACCTGGAGCATAGCTGGAAGCCATCTCCCGGTTGTCGGTGTAGTAGTTCTGGTTCCGGTTGAACACGGTAAAACCGCCCTCGCGGGACCCGTGGTAGACCACGACCAAGTTCCCGTTCTCGTCCCGGGCCTGGGAATCCTTGAAGTATTCCGCCTGTTCTGCGGTCAGGTTTCGCCCCTGGGTGTCGGTTTTAAGGGAGAATCTTCCGTTGACATCTCTGCCCCTCTGTGCTACATTGGATTTGGAAACTGTACCACCGTTCGCTTCGGGCGTGTTGATGGGGGCTTGAACACCTGTCGGCGTGGCAAGGTTTCCTTTTTTTGTACCTGCAAACATGGCACGGCCCTGGCTATCCTTCTGAGAGAATCGAGTCTTGACATCTGTTTCGCCCTGTGCTACAGTATCACCCGTAAAGCGAATGCCGTCTTTCCGCGAGGCCAAGTAGCCGTAGGGGTAAAGGAAGGCATTTGCTTTTTCTTCATTCAAAAGAGAAAACACCTTCTCGCTGCTGATCTGATTTGCCAGCCATTCAGCCGGATTGTCCAAACCATACACACTCCGAATTGCATTGACCTTTTGGGCATCCATCTGCACATCTTTCTCAATGGCAACCAGCAGAGGTTTCCCATCCCCGTCAATATCGGGAGTGAGGATCCCCATTCGGTCCCCGTCCGAGAAAGTAAACAAGGAAGTCTCCAGGTCATGGTTCAAATTCTTGAGCACCCTTCTGGGAACATTATGTTTTTTCTGTGTAGACTTCTTAAAGTCTGCGATCGTAAATGCAAGCGGCAGCGGGTCCAGACCAGCCTCTGTCAGAGAATCCGGCGTTTGACCAAAGTAAAACGCATCGCTGGAAGCCATCTTCCCGTCATAAAACATTTTCAGCTGAGCCGCCAGGGTCATCTTAGAGGTCCGCTTGATAGAATATCTCACACCGTCCGTCTGGGCGGTGTTTTTATTTGCCGATAACTTGCGGGACTGCCTGGATGCGTCGGCCACAGCCTTCTCCAGCAGGACCACAGCATCGTCCGCCTGCTTCTTCCGGGAGCCGGTCAACTTACGGGCCAGGTCCTTCAGCGCCTCCAGGAACCGGCCCAGCAGGCTCTGATTCTTCTTGTTCCGCTGGATGAAGCGAGACAGGAGCTGCTGGTCCTCGATCAGTGCCCCGGCGTAATCTGCCGCGATCTCGTCCATGGCCTGTTCGGTAGTCAGGTTGACGCCAGCACGCTTGTATTCAGACACCTTCCTCTGCACATCGGTCTGTGCTTCCGGGACCTGCATCACAGCATCCCGGAAGGCCTGATAGCTCTCCGGCGCCAGTTCCTGGAGCCGATGGGTCATCTCGTGGCCGAACAGGAAGCGGACTGGATTGGGGTTCCCCTTCTCGATCCTGACCATACTTCCCTGGATCTCTGCGTTGGCAGTGCCGCCAGCTACAGCATCCACCATCTGGACACGGAGGCCCAGCTGTTTGGCCACAGTGTTGATCTCAGATGCCACAGCGGCATCCATGCCACCGCTCTTCACATAGTCGTCGTAGATCAGACCGGCATCCTCCCCGGCCACAGGTGCATACTGTGCCGCCGCCTTGGCGGTCTCCAGGTTGGCCGCCCGGTCATTCTGTCCGGCGGTGTAAGCCGCCATGACCTGGGCATCGTTGAGAGAGGCAGGGGCTTGGATCTTACTGGTGGCGGTCCCGGTCAGGGCCTGGTTGTATACCCTGGCAAAGTCGGCAAAATATTGCACCGGGTCCTTGGTCGTGCCGGCTGCCGCCAGAAGAGCCTTGCTGCCGCTCTCGCCCAGAGTCTGGGCCGCCTCAGACAAAGAAACCTCTTGCCCAGATATTCCCATCTGAACATCCTGGGTTTTCAAGGAAGCCACCTCTTTACGGGGAAGCTGAATCTCTTCTTCACCCTCCCTGGATGCCGTCTGACGGTCCGTTTTCCCTTGCGCAGGGAACGACACCACCTTCCCAGAACGTCCCTCTGCAGGCCTCTCTGCAGCCTCCTGCTTGGCCTGGACCGGAGGTACATACGCCTCGCCAGTCAGCATAGCGGCGGCCATATCGCGGGCCTGCTGTTCCTCCTCAGGCTGAGTCTCCTGCTGCTCCATGATGCTCTGGACAGTTCGCTCTTCTGCAGCAGGGGCAGGAGGCATCCGGTTGACCATGCTGCCAACCATAGAGCCGCCGCCTGCCATCATGCCGCCGGCAATGGCGCCCAGCTTGACATTCTGCCACAGTTCCTCCGGCGTCCATTCGGCATTGGGGTCCTGGGCAGCCTTATCCAGCAGGAAGTTGGCCATGTAGGAGACGCCTTCTTCGGTGCCCTCCATCGCCATCTGTTCCAGGATGTTCCGGACAAAGCCGTTGCCACTCTTCCCCTTCAGAATGTTAGCCAGCCTGCCCAGAGGGATCAGGCCCGTACCAGCTTCCACAATGCCGGACAGCAAACCGCGGAAGGAGGAACGGGCAGGGTCCACCGCGCCGTAGTTTTCAGCAGGTCCACCCAGAATCATGGAGGCATACTCCGCCTGGGCGTTCTGTTCGTTCAGCTCCCACGCACGGCCGCCGGCAGCCTGGAGCCCCATCAGGCCAGCGCCCAGAGCGGGACCCACGCCGGGGATTAGAGACAGGGCAACGCCGGGAAGGTTCTGGCCCACA
>JAFXCU010000234.1 GCA_017521345.1 Ruminiclostridium sp.
AAGTGGGTGGTGATGATGTCGGTGCCCGTGTCATCCGCCGGGTGCTGGACGGGGCAGAAATCGTAGATCTCCCGGTCCTGAGGGATGACCACCATGCCGCCGGGGTGCTGGCCGGTGGTCCGGCGGACGCCGGTGCAACCCTTGGCCAGGCGGTTCTCCTCGGCCTTGGTCACCTGGAGGTTCCGGGCAGCCAGATACTTTTTCACATAGCCGAAGGCGGTCTTTTCCGCCACGGTGCCGATGGTGCCGGCACGGAACACATGGTTCTGGCCGAAGAGTTCGAAGGTATACCGGTGGGCGTTGGCCTGGTACTCACCGGAGAAATTCAGGTCGATATCCGGGACCTTCTTGCCGCCGTAGCCCAGGAAGGTCTCGAAGGGGATGTCAAAGCCGTCCTTCACATACTTGGTGCCGCAGACGGGACAGACACCGTCGGGCATATCCGCGCCGCAGCCGTGGCCCACACCGGCGGCAAAGTCCGAGTGCTTGCAGTTGGGGCAGCGGTAGTGGGGAGGCAGGGCGTTGACCTCGGTGATGCCCGACAGGAAGGCCACGATGGAGGAACCGACCGAGCCACGGGAACCAACCAGGTAGCCGTGGTTCAGGGAGTCCTGGACCAGCTTCTGGGCAGACATATAGATGACGTCATACTTACGCTCGATGATGCCGGGAAGCTCCAGCTCGATGCGGTCCTTGACGATCTGGGGCGGGTCCTCGCCGTAGAGCTCGTGGGCCTTGCCCCACACCAGGTCGAAGAGCTCCGTGTCGGAGTTCTCCAGCTTGGGGGCAAAGAGGCCATCGGGCAGAGGCTTCACATCGTCGCACCAGGAGGCCACCAGCTGGGTGTTGGTGACCACCACCTCGTAGGCCTTTTCCGGGCCCAGGTAGCTGAACTCCTCCAGCATCTCTTCCGTGGTGCGGAAGTAGAGGGGGTTGGGGGAGTCGGCATCGTCAAAGCCCTTGGTGTCCAGCAGGATGTGGCGGTAGATCTCGTCCTCGGGGTCCAGGAAGTGGACGTCGCCGGTGGCACAGACCGGCTTGCCCAGCTCCTCGCCCAGGCGGACGATGGTCCGGTTCCAGTCCCGGATCTGCTCTGCATCCCGGGCGATGGTCTTGCCGTGCTTGTCAGGACGGAGCATGAAGGCGTTGTTGCTCAGGGGCTGGATCTCCAAAAAGTCATACCAGGAGGCGATGCGGCAGAGTTCCTCCCAGTCCTTACCCCGCATGACGGCGTGGTAGAGCTCGCCCGCCTCGCAGGCAGAGCCCAGGATGAGGCCCTCCCGGTTGGCATTGATCTCGCTCTTGGGCATGATGGGAAAGCGCTTGAAGTAGTTCAGATGGCCCAGGGAGATGAGCTTATACAGGTTGCGCAGACCGGCCTGGTTCTTGGCCAGGACGATCAGGTGCTTGGGCATCCGCTTGGCCTTGCCCAGGGAGCTGGTCTTGGCCAGGTTGCCGTTGATCTGCTGGAGGGTGCTGACCCCACGGTCCCGGAGCATCTGGATGAAGGGGACCAGCATATGGCCCACCATGGCAGCGTCATCAGAGGCCCGGTGGTGGTTGAAGTCCGGCAGGTTCAGGTGGCGGCAGACGATGTCCAGCTTGTACTTGCCCAGGTCGGGCAGCAGGTTCTGGGCCAGAGGCAGGGTGTCCAGATAGGTGGGGGTGAAGGGGATGTCATACCGCTTGCACCCCTCCCGGATGAAGCCGATGTCGAACTCGGCGTTGTGGGCAGCCAGGGGACGGTCCCCCACAAAGTCCAGGAAGGCCCGGATGGCCTCCTCCTGGGTGGGCGCGCCAATCAGCATATCGTCGGTGATGCCCGTGAGCTGGACGATGTTGGGGGCCAGGGGGCGCATGGGGTCCACGAAGGTCTGGAACTTCTCCTTGACCTCTCCCCCCTCCAGGACCACAGCGCCAATTTCGGTGATCAGTTCGGTCTTCTTGTCCAGACCGGTGGTCTCCAGGTCGAAGCAGACAATGGGGCCGTCCAGATCCTGGTCCATAGGGCCACGGACGGTGAGCTTGTCGTCCACGTCGTTGATGTAGTAGGCCTCGGTGCCCAGCAGGACCTTGATCTTCCCCTTGCCTGCGCTCCAGGCATCCGGGAAGGACTGGGCCACGCCGTGGTCGGTGATGGCAATGGCCGGGTGACCCCAGGAGATGGCCCGCTTCACCGCATCCTTGGTGTCGGTGAGGGCGTCCATCAGGGACATCCGGGTGTGCAGGTGGAGCTCCACTCGCTTTTCCGGGGCATTGTCCTTCTTCTTGGGCTTGTCCGCCGTCTCGATGATGAGAGGCTCCAGGACCATGTCGTTGTCGAAGCGGTTCAGGTTTAGGCGGCCGGAGATCTTCAGGTGCATACCGGTCTTGATGCCGTTTACAATGGGGGCGGCCTCTTCTGTGGACATGAACTTGTTCACCCGGATGGAGGAGGTGTAGTCGGTGACATCGAAGCTCACCACCCAGGCATTGCGCTTCTTCAGCTCCTTGTGTTCCACGGCGAAGACGTCGCCCTGGACAGTGACCACGCCCATGTCCAGCTCCAGGGTGTTCATGGGGATGGGCTTTTTCTTGATCTGCCGGGGGCCGTAGATCCGGTTGGCTGAAAAGACCCTTTCCGCCTCATGGGCGGCCTGGGCCTCCTTCATGGCCTTCTGGCGGAGAGCCTCGGTCTGGCGGAAGGCCCGCTCCTGGTCGCTCATGGGGGGTTCCTCCGGGACGGGAGAGGCCTCCGGTTCAGGCACCGGTTCAGGGACGGGCTCCGGCTGGGGCTCGGCCTTGGCCTCCTCCTGGCAGCAGACCGCAGGGGCCGGAGCCATGGGCCGCAGGCGAACGGCGTTCACCTGGTAGAGTGCGGCCAGATCCTGCTCCAGGCGGGACAGGAAGTCGTCCGGGGGCAGCACCGGGCACAGGAGGTCCGCCTGGATGGTCCGGGCGGCGCTGTCCAGGACGGCACCCGTGACCACCCAGGGCTCCAAAAAGGCCAGCAGGTCGTGGGCCTGCTGGTTGGTCAGGTAGGTGTGGTAGGGAGAAAACATCTCAAAAAAGGGTAGATTTCTTTCTGGCATGGGGACTTCCTTTCTGAGGTGATAAAAGCAGAAGGCCAAAAAGCCTCCCCTGTGCAAGGGGAGGTGGCACGCCAAAGGCGTGACGGAGGGGTTGTATTACCCTTCTGGTTTACAATCCCTCAGTCTGCTTCGCAGACAGCTCCCTTTACACAAGGGAGCCTTCTGGGTACAAATTATTAGGGAATTTCGTGGATGAGGGCCATGAGCTCATCCAGGAGGGCCTCCTGGGGGACCTTCTTCACCACTTCGCCGTGGCGGAAGAGGATGCCGAAGCCGTTGCCCCCGGCAATGCCCACGTCGGCAGCCGAGGCCTCGCCGGGACCGTTGACCACGCAGCCCATAACGGCTACGGTGATGGGCTTTTTGACCTCCTGGAGCCGCTCCTCCACCGCCTTGGCCAGGGGGATCAGGTCGATCTTGGTCCGGCCGCAGGTGGGGCAGGCGATGAGGTCGGGGCCATCCTTCCGGAGGCCCACCGCCTTGAGGATATCCTTGGCGGCCACGATCTCCTCCACCGGGTCGGCGGTGAGGGTGACGCGGAGGGTGTCGCCAATGCCCAGACCCAGCAGGCCGCCGATACCGGCGGCAGACTTGATGGTGCCCATGCGGGTGGTGCCCGCCTCGGTGACACCAAGGTGGAGGGGGTAGTTGGACTGCTGGCTCATGAGCTGATAGGCCTGCATGGTGGTGGCCACGTGGGAGGTCTTCAGAGAGACGCAGATATCGTCAAAGTCATAGCGGTTGAGCAGGGCGATGTGGCCGAATGCGGAGTCCACCATGGCCTGGGGGGTGGGGCCGCCGTACTTCTCCAGCAGATGCTTTTCCAAAGAACCGCCGTTGACCCCGATGCGGATGGGAATGTTCTTCCGGGCGCAGGCGTTGGCCACAGCCTTCACCCGCTCGGGCTCACCGATGTTGCCCGGGTTGATGCGGACCTTGTCAGCACCGGCTTCGATGCACTCCAGGGCCAGCTTGTAGTTGAAGTGAATGTCCACCACCAGGGGCAGGTCGATCTGCTCCTTGATCTTCCCCACCGCCTTGGCAGCAGCCATATTGGGAACGGCCACCCGAACGATCTCACATCCGGCAGCCGCCAGGCGGCGGATCTGCTGGACGGTGGCCTCCACATCATCGGTGGGAGTGTTGGTCATGGACTGGATGGAAACGGGGGAACCTCCGCCAATGGGAAGGCCGCCCACGAAAATTTTC
>JAFXCU010000235.1 GCA_017521345.1 Ruminiclostridium sp.
TACAAAGAGGCCGTCAAGGCTGTGGATCAGGCTGCTGCACGTGGTCTGCTGCACAAGAACACTGCAGCTAACCGCAAGAGCAAGATGACTCTGCGCCTGAACAAGATCTAATCTGGTTCAACAAAAACCGTCTGAAGAAATTCAGGCGGTTTTTCTTTTTGTCGAAACAGAGACGTTCTTGGAAAAAAACGACATTTCTTCATGGGCAGGACATGATTTCTTCACAAATACCGGGTATACTGCAAATGCCTCCCTCGTCAGAGGGAGCCAATGTTACATCGTTACATCAGAAAAGGACTCCATGATGAAATACACACCCTTAAACAGCGCTCAGCGAAAGCTCCTGTGGATGCGGCTGGGCATTCGATTTTTGATCTTCCTCCTGGTGGCGGGCTTCGGCCTGCTCATGGGCTTTACCGTTCTGGAGCTGGTCATGCCCTTTCTGGCGGCCCTTCTCTTTACAGCCGTGACCGAACCTATCCTCCGTTTTTTCCACAACCGGTGGAAAATCAAACGGGGATTTCTGGCCCTGGTGATGATTCTGGTGGTGGTGGGCGCTTTGGGCGGCATCGCTGCAGCTCTGATCATCAAGGGATGGCGGGAGGTCTACGCCCTCTATCAGGACTGGGACCGCCTGTGGGAGACCTTCCAGGGGATCTACCGTGAGCTGGGGACCATTTTTGACCAGGTCCTGGCCCATTTCCCCTCCAACATCCAGGACTTCTTCCACGACCTGTCTGACCGCCTCCTGGCCTGGCTGAACGACCTGGCCTCCAAGCTGGTGCCCAAGACCACCTCGGCCGCCCGGAGCATCTCTTCCTTCGTGCTGGCCTTCCTGTTCTTCCTGCTGGCCTGGTTCTTCACCGCCTCGGACTGGCCCAACCTGCGCTCCCACGTCTCCCAGCACACCCCGGAGAGCCTGCGGCACCTGTGGAACCAGCTCCGCCGGGCCTTCTCCGCCGCCTTTGGCGGGTATCTCAAGGCTGAGGCCACCATCTCCCTGGGTGTCATGGTCATCCTGGCGGTGGGCTTTACCATCATGGGCCAGCCCTACGGCACCCTCCTGGCCCTTCTCCTGGGCATCCTGGACTTTATCCCCATCCTGGGGGCGGGCACCGTCATGGTCCCCTGGATGGTGGTGGACCTCATTCTGGGAGATTGGCGCAAGTCCCTGTATCTGCTGATCCTCTGGGGGGTCATCACCCTCTTCCGCCGGTTCATCGAGCCCAAGATCGTGGGAGATCAGACCGGTCTGCACCCTCTCCTGTCCCTGCTGGCCATCTATGTGGGCATGAAGACGGCGGGGGTTTTGGGCATGATCTTCTTCCCGGTGATCCTCATCATGATCCGCAACCTGTGGAAAGCCGGGATGTTCCGGGCCACCGTGGGGGACATTGCCATGGCGGCCAACGACATGAACGCCATCCTTCACAGCGGAGGGAAGGAAGACGGAACCGGGCTTCCGTGAAAAATTAAAGTTATTTCATGACTCTGTCATAAATTCTTCATAATTACCCCCTATACTGACTACACATCAAAAAGAGAACCACCTCGAGGAGGCATCCCCCATGGATCAATATAACAACAACGAATTTCACAACGACATGAACCGTGACCCCTTTGCCCCGGGCAGCTACCAGCCCGGCGGCTATCAGAGCGGCCCCAGCTACAACGACTATGAGCCCCAGCCCGGCTACACCGGCCCGGAAAAGCCTAAGAAGCCCAAAAAGAACCGGGGCTGGATCAAGGTGACCGCCCTGTGTCTGGTGTGCGCCCTCCTGGGCATCGCCGCCCATCCCGTGTACAA
Organism: Ruminiclostridium sp.; assembly: GCA_017521345.1. The sequence continues at coordinate 1,808 of JAFXCU010000235.1, forward strand.
CATGATCACCGGGGGCAGTGAGACCACCCTCTACGTGGGGGACCGGGAGCCCACCCAGATCAACGTCACCTCGGTGAACACCGAGAAGGAGATGACCACCGCTGAGATCTACGCCGCCTACGTGGGCTCCTCCGTGGGTATCACCGTGGACATCGTCAGCACCAATATCTTCGGCCAGACCGTCACCAATGCGGCGGCCGGTTCCGGCTTCGTCATCACCGAAGACGGCTACATCCTCACCAACTACCACGTCATTGAGGGGGCCAGCGCCATCACTGTGGCCTTCGTGGACGGCAAGACCTACCCTGCCACCGTCATCGGCGGCGAGGAGGCCAACGACATTGCCGTCATCAAGATCGAGGCAGAGGGCCTGACCCCTGTGGTCATCGGCAAGTCCAGCGATATGCTGGTGGGCGAGCAGGTCACCGCCATCGGCAACCCCCTGGGTGAGCTGACCTTCTCCGAGACCACCGGCATCATCTCTGCCCTGGACCGGACCATCACCATGTCCGACGGCCGCCAGATGAACATGATCCAGACCGACTGCGCCATCAACTCCGGCAACTCCGGCGGCCCCCTGTTCAACAACCATGGCGAGGTCATCGGCATCGTCTCCGCCAAGTATTCCACCGGCAGCTCCTCCACCTCCGCTTCCGTGGAGGGCTTGGGCTTTGCCATCCCCATGGATGACGTGGCCGACATGGTCAACGAGCTCATCACCACCGGCTATGTGAGCAAGCCCCTGCTGGGCGTCTCCGTGGACGATGTGCCGGAATCTGTTCAGGCCTATGGTGTCCCTGCCGGTGCTGCCGTCATCGTGGTCACCCCCGACCTGGCCGGCGAGAAGGCCGGTCTGAAGGAAGGGGACATCATCACCAAGATCGGCGAGACCGAGGTCACCACCGCCAACGAGCTGATCGCCGCCAAGAACGAGTACGCTGTGGGGGATACCGTGGAGCTGACGGTCTACCGCAGCGGCGAGACCCTGACCATCACGGTCACTCTGGAGGAGTCCACCCCCGAGAAGGAGGCCCTTCAGGAGCAGGCTCAGCAGGAGTACCAGCAGAAGCAGCAGCAGTCCCAGCAGCAACAGCAGAACGGCTACAGCTATAACTGGCCCTTCGGCTTCGGATTTGGATATTAAAGAGATGAACGGGCGGCCCGATGGGGCCGCCCTTCTGTTTTACAATGAAGCATCCCTCTTAGAGGGAGCCTTATTGGAATCTACGACACAGCGTTCTCTTATACCCCCATCACGATCCCTTTCATTCTTGACACCCCTGCATTTTCGGATATAATAATTCTATTATGGACATCTGATGTCCCAATGAAATTATGATTCATCGCCGAAGCCATCGGCGAGGGAGGAGTATATTTATGATTTCCAATTCTCAGAAGACCATGGAAAAGATCGTCGCTCTGTGCAAGGGCCGCGGCTTCGTGTTCTCCGGCAGTGAGATCTACGGCGGCCTGGCCAACACCTGGGACTACGGCCCCCTGGGCGTGGAGCTGAAGAACAATGTGAAGAAGGCCTGGTGGAAGAAGTTCGTCCAGGAGAACCCCTACAACGTGGGTCTGGACGCTGCTATCCTGATGAACCCCCAGGTCTGGGTGGCCTCCGGCCACGTGGGCGGCTTCTCTGACCCCCTGATGGACTGCAAGGAGTGCAAGGAGCGCTTCCGTGCAGACAAGGTCATCGAAGACTGGTGCCAGGAGAACAACTTCGACCTGGGCAAGGCTGTGGACGCCATGAGCCAGGCTGAAATGAAGGAGTTCGTGGAAGAGCACAACATCGGCTGCCCCACCTGCGGCAA
>JAFXCU010000236.1 GCA_017521345.1 Ruminiclostridium sp.
CCGCAAAGCCATCAGGGAGCAGGTATCGGTGTCCTTCTTCTCCACGGAGATCTTGTTGACCATAGCCTGGGTGGGGGTCAGCTGATACTTGCCGCCAAAGGGCATCAGGACGGTGCCGCTGCCGATGGTGGAGTCGAAACGCTCGGACAGGCCACGCTTGGAGCAGACGTTCAGGTCCTGGGCCAGGTCCAGGTAGCCCTTGGCAAAGTCGGTGACCTGATCCTTCAGGATGGACTCGGGCTGTGCGGTGATGGCGGTGATGTGCTTCTCCACGCCGTTGGTGTCCAGGAAGGAGCGGGCGATGTCCACGATGTTCTTGCCGTTCCAGGTCATGGTCAGGCGGCCCTTGTCGGTGACCTTTGCCACCACAGTGGACTCCAGGTTCTCGGTGGAGGCCAGCTCCATGAAGCGGGCTGCGTCCTTGGCCTCGACCACAACTGCCATTCTCTCCTGAGATTCGGAGATGGCCAGCTCGGTGCCGTCCAGGCCCTCGTACTTCTTGGGCACGGTGTTCAGGTCGATCTCCAGGCCCTCGGCCAGCTCGCCGATGGCGACGGAGACGCCGCCTGCGCCGAAGTCGTTGCAGCGCTTGATCAGGCGGGAAGCCTCGGGGTTGCGGAACAGGCGCTGGAGCTTGCGCTCTTCGGGTGCGTTGCCCTTCTGGACCTCAGCACCGCAGGACTCCAGGGACTCCATGGTGTGGGACTTGGAGGAGCCGGTTGCACCGCCGCAGCCGTCACGGCCGGTGCGGCCGCCCAGGAGGATGACCACGTCGCCGGGGGCGGGACGCTCACGACGGACGTTCTCAGCAGGAGCGGCAGCGATAACAGCGCCGATCTCCATGCGCTTGGCTGCATAGCCGGGGTGATAGAGCTCGTCCACCTGGCCGGTAGCCAGACCGATCTGGTTGCCGTAGGAGCTGTAGCCTGCGGCGGCCTTGGTGACGATGGTGCGCTGGGGCAGCTTGCCTTCCATGGTCTCCTCGATGGGAGTCAGGGGGTCAGCAGCGCCGGTGACGCGCATAGCGGAATACACATAAGAACGGCCGGACAGGGGATCACGGATGGCGCCGCCCACGCAGGTAGCTGCGCCGCCGAAGGGCTCGATCTCAGTGGGGTGGTTGTGGGTCTCGTTCTTGAAGAGGAGCAGCCAGTCTTCCTTGCCGTCGTCGGTGTCCACCTTGATCTTCACGGTGCAGGCGTTGATCTCTTCGGACTCGTCCAGACGGGGCATCTTGCCCTGCTTCTTCAGGTACTTGGCCACCAGGGTGCCGATGTCCATGAGGTTGATGGGCTTGGTGCGGTTCAGGCGCTTGCGCATGGCCAGGTACTCATCCCAGGTCTGCTGGAGGATGGGGCTGGCGAACTCAACGGCGTCGATGGTGGTCAGGAAGGTGGTGTGACGGCAGTGGTCGGACCAGTAGGTGTCGATGACCTTCAGCTCGGTCATGGTGGGGTCACGATCCTCGGTGCGGAAGTAGTCACGGCAGAAGCGCAGGTCGTCCAGGTCCATGGCCAGACCATAGTCTGCCACCATAGCTGCCAGACCATCCTCGTCCAGGTCACGGAAGCCCTCCAGGGTGGCCACGGACTCAGGGATCTCATAGGTCAACACCAGGGTCTCGAAGGGCTCCAGGGAGGCCTCTCGGGATTCCACGGGGTTGATGAGGTACTTCTTGATGGCTGCCACTTCGTCGCCGGTCAGGTTGCCAACCAGCTGATAGACCCGGGCAGAGCGGACCAGAGGACGGTCGCCCTGGGACAGGATCTGGATGCACTGGGCGGCGGAGTCTGCACGCTGGTCGAACTGACCGGGCAGGTACTCCACAGCAAAGATGATGCCGCCCTCAGGCAGGGTGTCGGTGACCAGGTCCAGCTGGGGCTCGGACAGGATGGTCTTGACGCTGTAATCGAACAGCTCCGGGGTGATGTTTTCCACATCATACCGGTTGAACAGCCGCAGGCTCTCCAGGGATTCGATCCGGAGGAGGGTGCGGATATCGCCCAGGAGGGCGTCAGCCTCGGCGGTCAGGCCGGGGCGCTTTTCTACATATACCCGATATACCATGATTACTTTACCTCTTCCTTTGCCCGCAGAGCACGAGCGCCGATATCTCTGCGGCAGTAAGCGTTTTCAAATGTCACGTTGGCAGCCTGGGCGTAAGCCTTTTCGATGGCCTCCTCCAGGGTGCCGCCGATGGCGGTGACGCCCAGAACACGGCCGCCGGAGGTCTTCAGGACGTCGCCGTCCAGCTTGGCACCGGCCACATAGACCTCTGCGTCCAGGTCGGCGGGGATGGTGATGGGATAGCCGCTCTGGTATGCCTTGGGGTAGCCGTTGGAGGCCAGGACCACGCAGCAGGCGTGCTTGTCGGCAAACTTCACCTCGGTCTCAGCCAGCTTGCCCTGGGCAGTTGCCTCCATGACGGTAAGCAGATCGCTCTCCAGCAGGGGCAGGACCACCTGGGTCTCAGGGTCACCGAAGCGGCAGTTGTACTCGATGACCTTGGGCCCCTTCTCGGTGAGCATCAGGCCGAAATACAGGCAGCCCTTGAAGGTGCGGCCCTCGGCATTCATGGCCTTCATGGTGGGCAGGAAGATGGTCTCCATGCACTCCTTGGCCACGGCCTCAGTGTAGTAGGGGTTGGGTGCCACGGTACCCATACCGCCGGTGTTGGGGCCCACGTCCCCGTCACCCACACGCTTGTGGTCCATGGAGGAGACCATGGGGAC
>JAFXCU010000237.1 GCA_017521345.1 Ruminiclostridium sp.
AACCCGGTCTACGGGGGGATCATGGTCCAGGGCAGACAGCGGGTGGTGAGCTACAAGGTCCACCAGACCATGTCAGTGTCTCCGGAGGACTGGTACGTGGTGGAGGGGACCCATACCCCCATCGTGTCCCCGGACCTGCTGGAACGGGCCCGGGCCATCCGGGAGAGTCGGACCCGCCGGACCCCGGGCGGGGGAGAGGTCCACCTGCTGGCGGGCTTTCTCCGGTGTGCCGACTGCGGGGCCTCTATGACCCGGAAGACCGCCCGGGGCATCGCCTACTACACCTGCTCCACCTACCGGCGGAAGTCCAAGCTGGCCTGCACCAGCCACACCGTCCGGGAGGACAAGGTGACGGCGGTCCTGGCAGACTGCCTGGGCTGTTCCCCGACCGACCTGACCCGGCCCCTTCTCTTTCAGCGGCTGGAAAAAGCGGTGATCCGGGAAGGGGGAGAGGTGATCCCCTGTCCGGTCCCGGAGGACGACAGTGTCATAATTTAACAGAAACTTAACGCTGGGTTGGTTTTTGATTTTACATCCCAACGCTACACTATAGGATACCCTAACGAATGAAGGTGAGAGAATGGATCGAATTTATCTTTTGGAGGATGACGACAGCATCCGCAAGCTGGTGACCTACGCCCTGGTGAGCCAGGGGTATGATGCCGTCGGCTTTGCCCGTCCCTCCGAGTTTTGGAAAGCCATGGAGAAGGGCCCCATGCCCACCCTGCTCCTTCTGGATATCATGCTGCCCGAGGAGGATGGCCTCCAGGTCCTGCAGAAGCTGCGGGCCTCTGCTGCCACCAAGCGGCTGCCCGTCATCATGCTGACCGCCAAGAACACCGAGTACGACCGGGTGGTAGGCCTGGACAGCGGGGCCGATGACTTCATCTCCAAGCCCTTCGGCATGATGGAGCTGGTGGCCCGGATTCGTGCCGTCCTCCGCCGCACCGAGCAGAAGCGGGAGGAGGAGGGCTATCAGCTGGGTGAGCTCTTCGTGAGTCCCCAGCGCCACCTGGTCCAGGTATCCGGCCAGGATGTGACCCTCACCAACAAGGAATTTGAACTCCTCTGTCTCCTGCTGGAACACCGGGGCATGGTTATGACCCGGGACGCCATCATGGATGGGGTCTGGGGCCAGGAGTTCAGCCGGGAGAATCGCACCCTGGACGTCCATGTCCGCACCCTGCGCACTAAGCTGGGCACGGTGGGCAGCTACATCGAGACCGTCCGGGGTGTGGGATATAAGATCGGTGGTGGAGGCTGATGACAGGAAAGATCTTCCGAGGCTGCTTCGTCATCGGTCTGGTTGCCATCTTCCTGAGTTCCACCCTCTTTCTTATGATCATGACCGACCGGAACGAGAAGGATGTCTATCGGGATATGAAGGAGCTCACCGCCTATGCCGCCCACGGGGTGGAGACCTGGGGGATGGACTACCTGGAGGACCTGGAGACCGAACAGCGGCTGACCTGGGTCACCGCCGACGGCACGGTCCTCTACGACAGCGTGGCTGACCAGACCCAGATGGAAAACCACCTGGACCGGGAGGAGATCGCAGAGGCTCTGGAGACCGGGGAGGGCTACAGCGAGCACGAGTCCCGGACCCTTCTGGAGAAGAACCTCTACTACGCCCTCCTGCTGGAGGACGGCTCCGTCCTTCGGGTGGCCTGCACCCAGACCACCGTGGGGGCCGTGTTCCTGGAGGTGGCCCAGCCCATCCTGTGGATGATCGCTCTGTCCCTGGTCCTGTCGGCCGTGCTGGCCTCCAGCCTGGCCCGGCAGATCACCCGGCCCATCAACAGCATGGACCTGGAGCGGCCCGACCTGGACAAGCCCTATGAGGAGCTGGCCCCCCTGGTGGGCCGCATCCGGGAGCAGAACCGGACCATCAGCCGCCAGATGGAGGAGCTCCGCCAGCGGCAGCGGGAGTTCTCCGCCCTGTCTGCCAACATGAGCGAGGGCCTGCTCATCCTCAACAACAAATACACCATCCTCTCGGCCAACCAGAGTGCCCTGGGCCTGCTGGGTGAGACCGTCCAGCCCGAGTCCCTCCGCCAGGACCGGTGCCCCCAGGAGGTCTGGCGGGCCGCCGCAGAGGCCCTGGCCGGCCGCCATGGTGAGACCTTCCTTCAGAAGGATGGCCGCATCTTTGAGATCCTGGCCAGTCCTGTCACCTCCAGCGGTCACGTCACCGGCGCCATGGTCCTCATGGTGGACGTCACCGAGCGGGAGGAGCGGGAGAACCTCCGGCGGGAGTTCTCCGCCAACGTCTCCCACGAGCTGAAGACCCCCCTCACTGCCATCTCCGGCTTTGCCGAGCTCATGAAGGAGGGTCTGGTGGCCCCGGACATGATGAAGGAGTTCGCCGGGGACATCTATCGGGAGTGCAGCCAGCTCATCGCCCTGGTGGACGATATTCTGAAACTCTCCCGCCTGGACGAGGGCTCTGCCGAGATCCAGGAGGAAGTGGTGGACCTGTACGCCATGTCTGCCGAGGTCCTGGAGCGTCTGCGGACCAACGCCGCCAAACGGGAGGTCACCCTTCGCCTGGAGGGGGACCGCCAATCCATCACCGGCGTGTGGCGGATCCTGGATGAGATGATCTACAACCTCTGCGAGAACGCCATCAAGTACAACACGGGGGGGGGACGGGTCACCGTCCGGGTCACCGGCGACCAGAGCAAGGCCGTCGTGTCCGTGGCGGACACCGGCATCGGCATCCCCAAAGCCCAGCAGGACCGGGTCTTCGAGCGGTTCTACCGGGTGGACAAGAGCCACTCCCGTGCCATCGGCGGCACCGGTCTGGGTCTGTCCATCGTTAAGCACGGGGCCCAGGTCCACAATGCCCAGGTGGTCCTGGAGAGTGAGCCAGACGTGGGGACCACCGTCACCCTGATTTTTCCTAAAATTTAATCAACATCGGGTTTGTAAAATCTCCGGTCTGGAAACAGACCGGAGATTTTTTGCCGTTTTAACCAAGAGAGGTGAAAGTGAATTCTTTGAAAAGTTCGGATAAACTTGATATTAAAGGGGGAAGTTGGATTTTTACGAAGATTTTATCAAATTTTGGTTTTTGTTTTAACCTGCCCGGCGTAGACTGAGCCTGTCAGCAAAAGACAAGCAAAATCAAATCGAATCGAGGGAAACAACATGAAAAATAAGTGTAAGAGAGCATTTGCCCTGGTGGCAGCATCCGTCCTGACCCTGAGCCTGACCGCCTGCGGCGGCGGTGACACCGACAAGGCCCCTGAAGGAGAGGGTGAGACCGCAGCCATTTCCGGCGCTGTCTCCACCAACGGCTCCACCTCCATGGAGAAGGTGGTGGGCGTCCTGGCTGAGCAGTTTATGATGGACAACAGCGGCGTCACCGTCACCTATGATCCCACCGGTTCCGGCACTGGCATCGAGGCAGCCTCCAACGGCAGCTGCGACATCGGCCTGTCCTCCCGTGACCTGAAGGAGGAGGAGACCGCCAACGGCCTCACCGCCACCGTGGTGGCCCTGGACGGCATCGCTGTCATCGTCAACGAGGCCTGCCCTGTGGAGGACCTGTCCCTGGAAGACATCGCAGCCATCTTCACCGGCGAGGTCACCGACTGGTCCCAGCTGGGAGGTGAGGCCGGTGCCATCGCCTGCATCGGCCGTGAGTCCGGCTCTGGCACCCGTGACGGCTTTGAGTCCATCACCGACACCGAGGACGCCTGTGTTCTGAGCCAGGAGCTGACCTCCACCGGCGCAGTCATCGAGGCAGTCAAGAACAATCCCAACGCCATCGGCTATGCTTCCCTGGCCTCTGTGGAGGGTCAGGAGGGCATCAAGACCCTGACCGTGGACGGTGTGGCCTGCTCTGAGGCTGCTGTTCTGGACGGTTCCTACCCCATCCAGCGCCCCTTCGTGCTGGTCACCAAGACCGGCGGGGAACTGAGCCCTGCCGCCCAGGCCTTCTTCGACTTCGCCACCTCCCCTGCCGCCAATGACCTGATCCGGGCAGCCGGCGCAGTGCCCGTGGCATAAGACATTTGGAAGCCGCTGGGGCGAAACTCTGCGAGGCTTTTAGAAGGAGAAATCGACAATGACCCATTCATCATTAGGCCGCAATGCTCTGGAGCGATTCATGAGCATTCTCTTCCTGCTCTGCGGGATCGTGGCGGTGGCCTTCGTGCTCTTCATCAGCGTCTATCTGCTGATCTCCGGCCTTCCCGCCATTGGGGAGATCGGCCTGGGGGACTTCCTCTTTGGGAAGGTCTGGTCCCCCGGCACGGAGCAATACGGCATCCTGCCCTTTCTGATGACCTCGGTCTGCGGCACGGCTGGAGCGGTGCTCCTGGGAGTCCCTCTGGGTCTCATGACCGCCATCTACCTGGCCAAGGCCGCATCCCCCCGGCTGGCCGCTGTCATCCACACTGCGGTGGAGCTGCTGGCGGGCATCCCTTCGGTGGTCTACGGCCTGGTGGGCATGATCGTCCTGGTCCCTGCCATTCAGCGGGTCTTTGACCTGGCCTCCGGCGCCACCCTGCTGGCCGCCATCCTGGTCCTCACGGTGATGATCCTGCCCTCCATCATACAGGTGGCCGAGACCGCCCTCCGGGCGGTCCCCGAGGAGTACGAGCAGGCCTCCCTGGCCCTGGGCGCCACCAAGCTGGAGACCGCCTTCCGGGTGTCCTTCCCGGCGGCCCGCAGCGGCGTGGCCACGGCGGTGGTCCTGGGTGTGGGCCGAGCCATCGGCGAGGCCATGGCCATCATCATGGTCTCGGGCAACGTGCCCAATCTGCCCGGCCTCTTCCAGCCGGTGCGCTTCCTCACCACGGCCATCGCCTCGGAGATGTCCTACGCCGCTTACGGTTCCCTGTGGCGGGACGCCCTCTTCTCCGTGGGCCTGGTGCTCTTCCTGTTCATCCTGCTCATCAATGTGCTGCTGAACGTCCTCATCAAGGGACGAAAGGAGGGTTGATATGAAAGGCTTATCTGCCCGCAGACGGGTGTACAACACCACCATGAAGGGTTTGCTGTATCTGTGCGCCGGGATCACCTGCGCCCTGCTGGCGGCCATCATCGGCTATATCTTCTACCGGGGCCTGCCCCATATCAGCTGGGAGCTTCTCTCCACCCAGAGCAGCTACCTGAACGACACCATCGGCATCCTGCCCAACATTCTCAACACCCTTTACATCATCCTGGTGGCCCTGGCGGTGGTCCTGCCCCTGGGGGTGGGCGCTGCTATCTACCTGACGGAGTACGCCTCCAACCGGAAGCTGGTGGCCCTCATCGAGTACGCCGCCGAGACCCTCTCCGGCCTGCCCTCCATCCTCTTCGGCCTGGTGGGTATGCTCTTCTTCATCCAGATCCTGGGCCTCCAGCAGGGTATCCTGGCCGGTGGTCTGACCCTGGTGGTGATGATCCTTCCCACCATCCTGCGCACCACCCAGGAGAGTCTGAAGACCGTCCCCCAGTCCTACCGGGAGGGCGCCCTGGCTCTGGGCGCCCGGAAGTGGCGGGTGGTGCGGACGGTGGTCCTGCCCAACGCCGTGGACGGCATCGTCACCGGCTGTATCCTGGCGGTGGGCCGCATCGTGGGCGAGTCGGCCGCCCTGCTGTTCACAGCGGGCTTTGGTCTGGTCCTCAACGGCTTTGCCCAGTCCCTCCAGTCCTCCTCGGCCACCCTCACCGTGGCCCTCTACGTGTACGCCAACGAGCGTGGTGAGACCGGCGTGGCCTTCGCCATCGCCGCCATCCTGATGCTCCTGGTGTTTGGCATCAACCTGGCCGCCAACCTGGCAGGCAAAAAATGGAAACGAAAGAGAGGATGACCCATGGCGGACATCATCACTGCACAAAACCTGAACCTGTGGTACGGCTCTGCCGGGAAAAAGACCCCCGGCGACAAGGGGACCCACGCCCTGAAAGATATCAACGTGGCCATTCCGGCCAACCAGATCACCGCCCTCATCGGGCCCTCCGGCTGTGGTAAGTCCACCTTCCTGAAGACCCTGAACCGGATGAACGATCTGGTCCCCGGGGTGACCATGGAGGGTAAGGTCTGCTTCCATGGCCGGGACATCTTTTCCAAAGACCTGGACCCCACCCTTCTGCGCAAGCAGGTGGGCATGGTCTTCCAGAAGGCCAACCCCTTCCCCATGAGCATCTACGACAACGTGGCCTACGGGCCCCGGACCTACGGCATCCGCAATAAAGCCCAGCTGGACGAGATCGTGGAGCGATCCCTCCGGGACGCCGCCATCTGGGACGAGGTGAAGGACCGGCTGAAGTCCAGCGCCCTGGGTCTCTCCGGCGGCCAGCAGCAGCGGCTGTGCATCGCCCGGGCCCTGGCCAATGAGCCGGAGGTCCTGCTGATGGACGAGTCCACCTCCGCTCTGGACCCCATCTCCACGGCCAGGATCGAAGACCTGGCCGTGGAGCTGAAGCAGAAGGTCACGGTGGTCATGGTGACCCACAATATGCAGCAGGCACTTCGCGTCTCCGACAAGACGGCCTTCTTCCTTATGGGTGAGCTGGTGGAGGTTGGGGACACTGAGCAGATCTTTTCCATGCCCCGGGACAAGCGGACCGAGGAATACATCACAGGGAGGTTCGGATAATGCGCATCCGATACAACGAACAGTTAAAGACCATGTACGCCCTCATGACCGAGATGGGGGCCCTCTGCCAGGACGCCATCGGCGTCTCGGTGAAGACCCTCAGCGGCGAAGAGGAGACCGCCCGCCAGCTGGAGGAACACGTTTTCGCCGCAGACCGGGAGATCGACGGCCTGGAGCGGGAGATCGAGACCCTCTGCACCCGGCTCCTCCTCCAGCAGCAGCCCGTGGCCACCGACCTGCGGCGGATCACGGCGGCTCTGAAGATGATCACCGACCTGGAACGCATCGGCGACCAGGCCTCGGACATCGCCGAGCTGGCCCACTTCATCCGGCCCTATGAGACCCAGGCCAAGGACCACCTGGAGCAGATGGCAGAGGAAGCCATCTCCATGGTCCGGGACAGCGTGGAGGCCTTCGTCCAGCTGGACCTGGACCTGGCCCGCCAGGTCATCGCCTATGACGATGTGGTGGACGGCTGGTTCCGCCGGATCAAGGACGACCTCATCGCCATGATCTCCGGTGACAGCAGCCGGGGGGAGGAGGCCCTGGACATCCTCATGGCGGCCAAGTACTTAGAGCGCATCGGGGACCACGCCACCAACCTGGCTGAGTGGGTGGAGTACGCCGTCACCGGGCAACGGTCCAAGGACGGCGCACCCTATATGCCTGGGGTGGGAAATTCTGGAATGTAAAGAGATTTAACCGAGATTTAACCTTTTCCTGCTTGTTCATTTTACTTTCACCGGATACAATAGGGAACTGTTGATCATAATCTGAGAAAAGAAAAACAGAACCTGTAAGAGAGGGTCAAATGCTATGGATTTTTTTGACATATTAACGATGATCGGAGGCCTGAGCCTCTTCCTCTTCGGTATGCACCAGATGGGTGCCTACCTGGAGAAGTTTGCCGGCGGCAGTCTGAAGATGCTGCTGGGCAAGCTTACCTCCCGTAAAGTGATGGGCTTTATCACCGGTGCCGCAGTCACCGCCGTGATCCAGTCCTCCTCTGCCACCACCGTTATGGTCGTCGGCTTTGTCAACTCCGGTCTGCTCTCCCTGAAGCAGGCCATCAGCGTCATCATGGGCGCCAACGTGGGCACCACCATCACCTCCTGGATCCTGTCTCTGGCAGGCATCGACGGCGGCAACTTCTTCACCAAGATGCTCAAGCCCACCTCCTTCACCCCCATCCTGGCTCTGGTGGGCATCATCCTCATCATGGCCGCCAAGAGCGAGAAGAAGAAGGACATCGGTATGATCCTGCTGGGCTTCTCCGTGCTGATGTTCGGCATGGATATCATGTCCGGTGCTGTGGCCGGCCTGAAGGACGTGCCTGAGTTCCAGCAGCTCTTTGTGATGTTCACCAACCCCATCCTGGGTGTTCTGGCTGGTGCTCTGCTCACGGCCATCATCCAGTCCTCCTCCGCCTCTGTAGGTATCCTCCAGGCCCTGTCTGTCACCGGGTCCATCACCTACGGGGCTGCCATCCCCATCATCATGGGTCAGAACATCGGCACCACTGTTACCGCTATGCTGTCCTCCGTGGGTACCAACCGCAACGC
>JAFXCU010000027.1 GCA_017521345.1 Ruminiclostridium sp.
CCTGGTCACCCCCTGTAAGAACCTCTTCGGCGCGGTTTTCTTTGTGTCCGTGGGCTTCATGGTCCAGCCCGCCATGATCGCCGAGTACATCGTCCCCATCCTCATTATCTCGGCAGTGTCCATTGTGGGCAAGCTGGTTCTGCTGACCCTGGGCGGCCTGGCCGCCGGCCAGGACCTGGACGTCTCCCTCCACTCCGCCGCCTCCCAGACCCAGGTGGGTGAGTTCTCCTTCATCATCGCCGGTCTGGGCCAGTCCCTGAACGTCACCAGTGCCTTCCTCTACCCCATCATCGTGGCGGTGTCGGTGGTCACCACCTTCACCACCCCCTTCCTGCTGAAGGCCGCCGCACCCCTCACCCGGTTCATCGAGAAGGTCATCCCTGCCGGGTGGCTGGTGAAGCTGGACAACTACTGTGAGGCCCGTCAGGCCGTGAAGCCGGGGGAGGACCGGGATCAGGTCCTGTACTTAAAGAGCTACTTTACCACCATGGCCTTTTACGGCGTCCTGGCTCTGGGCACCATCCTGCTGGGGGTCAACCTGCTGCTGCCCACCCTCACCGACCTGCTGGCCGAGAGCCCAATCCCCCCCAAGGCGGTGACCTGCCTGGTCATCTACCTGGTGCTGGCCTTCCTGCTGCCTGCCATGCTGCGCATCAAGAAGCGGACCTTCACCGCCCTGTGGCTCAAGAGCGTCTACAACCGGCTGCTGCTGATCCTCCTTATGATTTTCCGCATTGCCGTGGTGGTCTTTCTGGCCGTCCTGCCTGCCGTTCTCATTGCCCATGCCAGCGCCCTGTGGCTGGCCCTGGGGTTCATCCCGGTGATCCTGCTGGCGGTGAATTCCAACAAGCTGGCCGGCCGGTACCTGGAGTTCGAGGCCCGGTTCCTGGCCAACCTGAACGAGCGCCGCCTGGCTGAGCGGTTCGGTCAGGAGGGAGAGGAGGAGGCCCACCACTGGCTCACCGAACAGCTTTACGTCCTGCCCCTGGACATTCCTCCTCTCTACCCCGGCGGTGGTCTCACCCTGCGGGAGCAGGGCTGGGGACGGGATGACCACGTCAGTATCATCAAGATCATCCGGGGTAAGGAGCATATCAATATCCCCGACGGAGACCTGAAGCTCCTGGCCGGGGACCGGATCATGGCCATGGGCTCCCCAAAGGACCTGGAGAACTTCTGCTTCAAGCGGTCCACCGAGGGGGTCCGACCCGTGGAAGGAGCCCGGCTGCGCACCCTGAAGGACTATATTGAAAGCCAGGAGACCGGCCCCAAGGCCAACCAGCTCCTGTGCTATGGCGTGCCCCTGGAAAAGGAAATGCCCCAGGCAGACCGCCCCCTCCGGGAATCCGGCATCAAGGAGGGCTGGAAGGCCTTCCTCATCGGCCTGGAACGGGACCTGCTCCCCATCCCCAACCCCGACAAGAACCTGACCCTCCGCCAGGGGGATCTGCTGTGGGTGATCGGCAGCCAGGAGATGGCCGGCGAGCTCATGCGGCGAGGGCTGCTGGACTAACCGCCCCCCTGTTTTTGGGACACTCGGTCTGATCTGTCCCGAAAAAGATTTCCCCATGTGGTTGAAAAACCTCCCGTTTTCGGTATAATGGGAAGAAATAAGGGAGTAGTCACCACGATTCGTGGGATGAAGACCAACATCGTGGGCATTGGCCCTGGTTTCATCTGAAATGACGAGACTTATCTGCGTTTGCAGATAAGTCTCTTTTTTTATAGGAAGGAAGTGACCAGCATCTATGGCAAACGGGACACGAACCAAGAAAGCACTGGCAGACAGTCTCCGGACCCTGATGGAGAGTCAGCCGGTGGACCGGATCAGCATTGCAGAGATCTGCGCCAGCTGCGGCCTGACCCGCAAAAGCTTTTACTATCACTTCATGGATAAGTACGATCTCATCAACTGGATCTTCGAGACCGAGTTTGTTCTGCCCAGCCGGGGCCGGAGCTATGGCTCTGACTGGGAGATCCTGGAGGACCTGTGCTGCTACCTCTACGAGAACCGGTCTTTCTACCGGCGGGTCCTTCGGGTCCAGGGGCAGAACTCCTTCTACGAGTACCTGCAGGGCTATCTTCGTCCCCTGGTGCAGAGCCGCTACCGGGAGATCATGGGGGAATCGGCAGCGGGCAGCTTCTACTCCGGAATGGCCGAGGAGCTGGTGGCCGGAGCCATCAAACGATGGCTCCAGGAGGGGGAAATCCCGCCCAAGGAGTATGTGGAGCTGATGAAGACCACCATCCTTCAGTTCGCCGGATGGGTCTGCCGAACCATGGCCTGAGGGACAACAGAGAGAGGTTGTCCGGAAAGGGGACAGACGGGAGCAAGTGTCCCATGACTTTTCTGTTTGAGAGGGTAGAATGGGGAAAAAAAGAAAGGAAGAATCTCCATGTCTACCATAAAAGAAAAGATGCAGAGCCTGGTCCTCACCCAGGCTCTGGACTATCTGGAAGGAAACCCCGAAGAGAACATCCCCAAGCTCATGGCCCTCATGGACAAGCTCCTGCCCCAGGGCTGGTATGAGAGCCAGCGGTCGGCCGTCCGCACCGCCATTCAGGAGAAAAACAACTGGTATCAGCTGATCCTGCGGCTCTACGACCTGGACCCGGCCGTCCGAAAGACCGCCCTCCAGAACCTGGTGATCAACGCCAGCCTCAAGGGCAGTGCCATCCAGGAGGCCGCTGCAGAGGAGCACCAGTGCAACGTGCCCTGGGCCATCCTCATGGACCCTACCTCGGCCTGCAACCTCCAGTGTGTGGGCTGCTGGGCTGCCGAGTACGGCAGCCGCCTGGAACTGACACTGGACGACCTGGATTCCATCGTCCGTCAGGGCAAGGAGCTGGGCACCTATATGTACCTCTACACCGGCGGGGAACCCCTGGTCCGGAAAAAGGATATCCTGGAACTCTGCCGGATGCACCCGGACTGCCAGTTCCTGGCCTTTACCAACGGCACCCTCATTGACGAGGCCTTCTGCCAGGGGATGCTGGAGGTGAAGAACTTTGTGCCCGCCATCAGCCTGGAGGGCTTTCAGGAGGCCAACGACCAGCGCCGGGGTCAGGGTACCTACGACAAGATCCGCCGGGCCATGGGTCTGCTGAAGGCTCACAAGCTCCCCTTTGGTATCTCGGCCTGCTACACCAGTCAGAACTGGGAGACCATCAGCAGCGAAGCATTCTTCGACATGCTCATCGGGGAGGGGGCCTTCTTCCTGTGGCTCTTCCACTATATGCCCGTGGGGGGGCAGGCCCAGCCTGCCCTGCTGCCCACGCCGGACCAGAGGGAAGCCTTCCGCAGCCGTATCCAGGCCTTCCGGAAGACCAAGGCCCTCTTCACCGTAGACTTCCAGCACGACGGCCAGTATGTAGGCGGCTGCATCGCCGGAGGGCGGAAGTACCTCCACATCAACGCCAAGGGGGACGTGGAGCCCTGCGCCTTCATCCACTACTCCACCGCCAACATCCATGAGGTCACCCTGCTGGAGGCTTTGCAGAGTCCCCTCTTCCAGGCCTACCGAAAGAATCAACCCTTCAACGAGAACATGCTCCGGCCCTGCCCCATGCTGGAAAACCCCGAAAAGCTCCGGGATATGGTCCGGGAGACCGGGGCCATCAGCACCGAGTACGAGACCCCCGAAGACCCGGAGGATCTGTGCGACCGCTGCCGGCCCTACGCCGCCGCCTGGGCCCCCACCGCAGAGCGTCTGTGGGAAAACAAGGGCTGAATCCCACCATACAGGGAAGCAAAACGACCCATCCGTCCTTTGGGACAGATGGGTCGTTGCATTTCTTTTTTTATTTTTTGAAACGTGTACGTTTGCGTACACGAAACCCGGGGGATTCGCCTAGCTATACTATGATATGCGGCACGCCCCTACGGCACAATGCTCCATGTAGGAAACGGTCTTGACCGTTCCGACGTGGTGCAGGTACGGGCGGCATGGTCAAGACCATGCCCTACATGGCGTGGCACTTTGCCTGTAGGGGCGGATGCCCACATCCGCCCGCAACCTTGCGTTTCCCCTCCACACAGGTTGGGCCGATGAAGGCATGGCCCAGGCCAGCCTCTCTTGGCCGTTGGCCAATTCACCTTCTCGGCCCCTACGACCAACGCCGCAGGATGGAGCGTTACTCCTTGGGTCCGTCCACCAGGTTTCCCTTCCGGTTCAGGGCGTGGACCATCTGGTCGATCTGCTTGCCCACGAACTCCACCTCCCGCCAAAGCTCCTGGGCGGAGATGCGGAGAACACCGGCCCGCAGGGCGGTCAACTGGATGAGGCCGTCGGAGGAGGCCACCCGGACGGAGTAGTTCTTGCCAATGTCGGTGACCAGCTTCTCGATGAACATGTCGCCGGTCTCATCCTGCTTGGTGTAGACCACGTGGATGTTGTGGTAGTCCGACCGGCTGCCCTGGCCCCCCTTGACCTTGTAGCCGTCAAAGACCACCACCAGGCGGCACTTCTTATAGCCGCAGTAGTTGCTCAGGATGTCCAGCAGCCGCTGGCGGGCGGCGTCCAGGTTGTCCCGGGCGATATCCTTCAGCTCCTCCCAGGCGAAGATGATGTTGTAGCCGTCCACGATCAGGTACTGCTGCTTGGGGGGCGCAATGGTCCGCTTAGGGACGGAGGTGGTCTTCTGGTTCAGGAACTGGCGGGTCCGGTCCTTGATGGGGCCAAAGGTCCGCTCAAAGATGGCCTCCAGCTCCTTCTCGTCGATGTCCAGGTTCTTGGTGAAGACACGGGGGACCACCGGCTCGTCCTGGGGCTTGCCGTCGGGCCGGAGGCAGCTCTCCAGGTGCATGTACTCGGGGACCTTGTCCCACTTGACGGTGAAGCCCGCCCCGTGGGCGCAGAAGACCGAGTCTGGGGTGTGGTCCAGGTCGGCCTCCGGCTGGTAACCCATGGCCTCCACCACCTGCTTCTGGTTGTGGCAGGGGGCGTAGCCGTGGAGGGAGCAGGAGAACCGGCCCCGGCCGTGGGTGTAGGCCGCCACCTCCAGAGGGTAGTCCTTCATGGCGGAGACGGGAGCCGTGCCCGTGAGGACGGCCCGCTCCCCATCGCTCTCAGGAGAGGAGAAGGTGCCGGACATGGCCTGGAGGTCGCTGATGGCCCGGCCCAGCTGCTCGGCGGGAAGCTCTAATCTGAACTCGTACCAGGGCTCCAGCAGGACGCTCTTGGCCTGCATGAGGCCCTGACGGACCGCCCGATAGGTGGCCTGGCGGAAGTCGCCACCCTCGGTGTGCTTTAAGTGGGCCCGGCCTGCGGCCAGGGTGATCTTCATGTCGGTGATGGGGGAGCCGGTGAGGACACCCAGGTGGGACCGCTCCTCCAGGTGGGTGAGGATGAGCCGCTGCCAGTTCCGGTCCAGCAGGTCCTCCGAGCAGTTGGCGTCGAAGACCAGGCCCTGGCCCTGTTCCAGGGGTTCCAGGAGCAGGTGGACCTCGGCATAGTGGCGGAGGGGCTCAAAGTGGCCCACACCCTCCACGGTGTCGGCGATGGTCTCCTTGTACAGGATGCGGCCCTCGTCCACCTCCACCTCCACGTCGAACCGCTCGGCAATGAGGCTTTTCAGGACCTCGATCTGGACCTGGCCCATGAGCCGGGCGTGGATCTCCCTTGTCCGCTGGTCCCAGAGGATGGAGAGCATGGGGTCCTCCTCCTCCAGCAGCCGCAGCTTGGGGAGCATCACCTGGGGATCGCAGCCCTCGGGGAGCACCAGGCGGTAGGTGAGGACGGGCTCTAAGAGGGGCGGGGCCGCCGGGGACTCGTACCCCAGCCCCTGGCCGGGGTAGGTCTGGGTGAGGCCTGTGAGGGCGCATACCTGGCCGGCCTTGGCCACCTCGATGGCGTCGAACTTGGACCCGGAGTACAGCCGCACCTGGGTGACCTTCTCCTCCACCGTGTCCTCCCCCCGCAGGGGGTAGTACTCCAGAGGGGAGCGGACCTTCAGGCTGCCGCCGGTGACCTTGATGTAGGTGAGTCGTCCTCCCTGGGGATCCCGGGCGATCTTAAAGACACGAGCGCCGAAATCCTCGGGATAAACGGGATCTTCTGTAAACTCGGTGAGGCCCCGCAAGAATTCGTCCACCCCGTCCATCTTGAGAGCCGCCCCGAAGAAGACCGGGAAGAGCTTTCCCAGACGGATGAGGCCGGAGATGTCCCGGGTGGGGAGGCTCCCCTCCTCCAGGTACTTGTCCAGAAGGGCCTCGTCCCGGAGGGCGATGGTTTCCTCCCAGTCGTCCCCCCGGTGGGTGAAGTCCACGCAGCCCTCGTCCAGGTGCTTGCGCAGGTCGGCCATGAGCCGGGTGGCCCCGTTGGTGGGCAGGTCCATCTTGGTGACAAAGACAAAGGTGGGGATCTGGTTCCGCCGCAGGAGCCGCCACAGGGTCTCGGTATGGGCCTGGACCCCGTCGGTACCGCTGATGACCAGGATAGCGTAGTCCAGCACCTGCAGGGTGCGCTCCATCTCGGCAGAGAAGTCCACGTGGCCGGGGGTGTCCAGGAGGGTCACCGACAGGTCGGGGGTCTGGAAGATGGCCTGCTTGGAAAAGATGGTGATGCCCCGGGCTCGCTCCAGGGCGTGGGTATCTAAGTAGGAATCCCGGTGGTCCACCCGGCCCAGCTTCTGGATGGTCCCTGCGGCGTAGAGCAGGGCCTCGGAGAGGGTGGTTTTGCCCGCGTCCACGTGGGCCAGGATCCCGATGACAAGTCGTTTCATAAGAATCACCTCAGGGTAAGGTAATACTTTATTATAACAGAAAGGGGGCGATTGGGGAACCCTTAACGTGGGTTTGCGCTTGTTCGGCGGGAACCCCATTTCTTCCATAAGAAATGGGGGAAAGAATGCCAGGGGAAAGAGGTTCTTTCCCCTGGACCCCTTTCTCTGGTTGGGGGAATCCTGCTTTATGGCTCGGCAGGCTTGCCAGTGCGCGCCACCGGCTGGCGCGCGGGTACGTGGGACAAAACCTGCTCTCCCGCGTGCCCAGCTGGTGGGCACGCCGTTACCCACTTTGGATGACAGGCCGCAGGCATGGGTTTCTCAAAAATCATACCTTTCACCCTTGCGCAAACCTCAAACGGGTCCAGGGCGGAGCCCGGTGCTCTTTCCCCCGGCTTTCTCCAGAGAAAGCCGGGCCCCGCCGGAGGCATTCTCCAACGCAGCAGCATTCTTCAACCTAAAAAAGAAGCCGACTCCCGAAGGAATCGGCTTCTTTTCTTAAACAGGATTCTCTTCGTGATGGCCCGGGCCCAGGCTCACCATGAGCCGACCCAGGCAGGAGCGGATCAGCCGCCGGGTGGGCTTGTCCAGGTTTCGGTAGGCCTGGGCGATGGCCCGGGCGTTCTCCGGGATGTTCTCGGCAATGTCCGTGAGGGTATGGGCGTCGTTGGCCGAGAGCAGATAGAAGATCAGCTCCACGAAGGCCTCCAGCTCCCAGGGCTCCAGAGACTCCATCCAGCGGTGAAGGGTGGAGGCGGACTTCTTTCCCAGCACGGAACGGTGGGCCCGGTACCGGAAGGCCGTTCCCCGGACCTCCCAGGTGAAGGGGTCGTGCTGGCCCTGGACCCCGGAGCCGTGGCTGTGGATCACCAGGAACTGGCCCGTGGGGTGCAGAAGGGTGCCCACGATGGAGGATTGGGGCACATACACGTCGATCTTGTGGAGCTGGGACCGATAGGCCTTGCTGCTGGTGAGGTCCCGGGCAAAGCCGGGGCCGTCGAAGCTGTCCACCAGGTGGATGCGGGCCCGGACCAGAGGACTGGCCTGGATGGCGGCCCTCACCGCCAGGTTGCCCCCCTTGGAGTGGCCTCCCAGGCGGAGCTTGCCGGTGAGCTTCCCTGCTACTTTTTCAATGTATTGGGCCGCCAGCTCCTGGCCGGGGACGGGGAAATGGTAGGCCATGGAGAAGGACTCCTTCCAGCCCACCAGAGTGTCGTCGGTGCCCCGGAAGGCCAGGTACTTGGTGCCGTCCGGGAGCAGGTAGGTGACGGCGGCAAACTGACAGGCCCGGTCCTCATCCAGGACGCTGGCGTAGCACCCCATCCGGATCCTGCTGTACCTGGGGGTCCGGGCGGCCTTCAGCAGGAGATCCGGGATCCGGGCGGCCATGATCGGACCGGTGGCGGCCCAGTCCTCCTTCTGGGTGAGCCGCTGGATGCCCCGGTGCAGGGGAAGGGTCTCCTGGTCCTCCACCCCCGGCAGGATGCCGTCAAAGTCCCCGTAGACGCACATGGACAGCACCAGGCTGTCGATCTCGTTAAAGGGGACCAGGGAGAAGGGGAGCCTCCCGTAGTCGTTTAAATAATCAAGGCAGTTTTTATAGGACATAGGCGCGTCTCCTCTGTCTTAATAGCCCAGCTCCTCGCCGATGATGACCACTTCGCACTCCTTCACGCCGCCCATTTTGTGCCACAGGACGGTGAGGCCGTTGCAGATGCGCTCAGGGCTCTTGCAGTCATAGCACTTCATCTCTTCCTTCAGGGCACAGGGGGTCTTGCGGTTCAGGCGGCGGGCGTTCAGGGGGGCGGCGATGTTCCGGGCCCGCCACAGGGCCTGGTCGTAGTCGGGGGCGATCTTGTTGACCCCGGCAATGAGGACCACCCGCTCCCGGTCGTAGAGGGTGGCGGCGATGCGGTTGCCGGTGCCGTCGATGTTGATGAGCTCGCCGGTCTCAGCGATGCCGTTGACGCTGGAGAGATACACCTGGGCGGCAGCCGCCTGGGCCAGGGTCTCCGGGCCGGGGACCTCCCAGTGCCAGGCCACGGTGTTGTTCTCCTTCAGGCGCTCGTAGAGGCCCATGGACTTGATGGTCATGGACCCGCCGATGCCCACGGTCTTGCCCTGAATGGAGCCCGCCAGATAGTCGGCGGCCTGTTGGGCGGTGTCGAAATAGCGGTAGGTGAAGCCCTTGGCTTCCAGGTTTTTCTGCAGCAGTTCCAGGTTCATGGGAAGACCTCCTTGTTGGATTTGGTAGGTTGATTTTATCATAAGAAAAGGGGGTTGTAAAGGCAGGGCCGTCAAGCCTTTTCCGACAGGCTAAGCAGAAGACCTCCCGGGGCGGGAGGTCTTCTGCCAGTGTAGAAATGAAGGATGGAGATAAGGACAGAGCATCATTTCTGAACGCTCATGTAAGCAGGGCGGATGATTTTGCCTGCGCCCACCAGCTCTTCCAGCCGGTGGGCGCTCCAGCCCACGATACGGGCAGTGGCAAAGAGAGGGGTATATAGCTCAAGGGGGATGCCCAAAAGCTCGTAGAGAAAGCCGCTGTAGAAGTCCACGTTGGGGCTGACCTCCTTGCGGCCGGGGCGGCTCTCGGCCAGAAGAGCCGGGGCCAGATCGGCAATGTTCCGGAAGAGGATCAGGTCCTCCTCCCGGCCTTTGGCCCGGGCCAACTTCCCGGTGACAGTCTCCAGGAGCTGGGCTCTGGGGTCCGACAGGGAGTAGACAGCGTGCCCCATGCCGTAGATGAGTCCGGCTCCGTCAAAGGCCTGGCCTGCCAGGAGTTTTCGCAGATAGGCCTCGGTGGCCGACCGATCGGTCCAGTCTGAGACATTGACTTTTAGATCCCGGATCATCTCCATGACCTTGATATTGGCCCCACCGTGACGGTGCCCCTTCAGAGAGGACAGGGCGGCCGCCATGGTGGCATAGGTGTCTGACCCGGAAGAGGTCACCACTCGGGTGGTGAAGGTGGAGTTGTTGCCCCCGCCGTGCTCCATGTGGAGAATGAGGGCCAGATCCAGGGCCTTGGCCTCCAGGGGGGTATAGGACTGGTCCGGCCGGAGCATCCGCAGGAAGTTTTCTGCCGTGGACAGGTCGGGGTCGGGCCGGTGGATATACATGCTCTCGCCCTTTTCGTAGTGGTTATAAGCGTGGTACCCATAGACTGCCAGCATGGGAAACTCGGCAATGAGGCGGATGCACTGGCGCAGGCTGTTGGCCAGACCGGGGGCCAGGGCCTGGGGGTCGTAGTTGGCCAGGGTGAGGACAGAACGGGTCATGGAATTCATGATATCTCTGGAGGGGGCCTTCATGATCACGTCCCGGGTGAAGTTGGTGGGAAGGGTCCGGCAGCCTCCCAGGATGGACCGAAATTCAGCCTCTTCCTCCGGGGCAGGCATCTGACCAAAGAGGAGGAGGTAGGCCATTGGCTCAAAGCCCAGTTCCTTGGGCCCCAAGCCGTTGATCAGTTCCCGGATGTTATGGCCTCGGTAGCAGAGCTGACCGTGACAGGGGACCCGTTTTCCGCCCTGGTCCTGAAAGGCCACAATACTGGAGATCCGGGTCAGGCCCGTGAGGACACCCACCCCGTTGGCATCCCGAAGACCCCGGTTTACCCCGTACTCTGCATAGAGGGCATCGGGGATCACATCGTTTTCCAGACACAGGGGGACCTGGGCCTGGGCGTATTCCTCAAGGCGTGCGTCCATTTTGTCCGTCCTCCTTCCAGGCCTGCTCCCACATGACCTGTTCCAGAGCGGCGGCCTCACCGGCCAGCTGGAGGAAGCGTTCCTGGCCAAATTCCCGGACCACCGTCTGGAAAAAGTCGGAGAGGTAGACCTTCTGTTCCAGAGCCGGGGACAGGCCGTCCTTGTTCAGGACCAGATAGGTGCCCTCCTGGCCCCTGTCATCATGGGTCCACCGAACATATCCTTTGGATTGGAGGTTCCGGGCCAGCTGAGACACCTGGGGCATTGGGATGCGGAAGTGGGAAGCCAGGTCCTTCAGGTAGAGTTTTTTCTGTTTAGTCTCCCGACTGTATTTGACCAAAAGACTCAAGGCAGCATAGTCCACGGGGGAGATGTTCTGAAACAGGATCTCCAAAAGATCCCGCCGCAGAAAAGGGGCCAGCCGCTGGGGATCATAAGGGGTCATTTCGTGGGTCAAAGGAAGTCACCTCGCAAGATACAGATTACTAACATCGTTAGCTTTCCCAGGAGAAAAAAGGCCGCCGAGGGGCAGCGGTCCTTTAATTCTCCCGGGAGGCGTTGGCCAGGATCTTTCGTTGGAGGCGAAGATATTCTCTGGCATCTTCAGGCCCCAGGGCCTCCAGCATCCGGGATACCGATTCAATGGCACGGAGGTGAATCTGTTGGATGACCTGTTGGCCCTCGGGCAGGAGGGTGACGATGACCTGCCGATTGTCCCGGGGATCAGGAGACCGGGCAATGAGCTGCTTTTCCTCCATGCGGCCAAGAAGGGCGGCGATGCGGGCGGTACTTACCAGCATGGTTTTGCTCAGCTCCCGGGGATGGGCAGTGGAGTGGTGTGTGTGAAGATAAAAAAGAACAGATCTTTCCCCTTGTGTGAGGCGGGAGAG
Organism: Ruminiclostridium sp.; assembly: GCA_017521345.1. Next base: position 11,324 of record JAFXCU010000027.1, read on the forward strand.
GTGCTGCTTGGCCGGGATCTGAAGAAGGTGGGTGTTCAGCACCAGCAGCTCTGCGGCCAGTTCATCGTAAAGGGTTTCCATGGGAGCCCTCCAATTCTTAAAAGCTAACGATGTTAGCAATATAGCAGACAGAAAAGCCCCTGTCAAGGCCAGGGCAGGAACTTTGAACAGATGGAGAAAGGTGTGATAGGAACGACTATCCCAAAAAAGCAAGCCTTTTCCGACACCAGGGGATCAAGGCCTGCTACATCCCACAGCCATTGGTTTGCAGGCCGGTTGGAGCAGCCCCCCACGTGGGGTCGGTGCCTCCGGCAGGCCCCGGCTTTCTCTGGTGGTGCGAATCCTGCTTTCTGCATCGGCAGGCCAGCCATGGCGCGCCACCGGCTGGCGCGCGGGGACGTGGGACGAAACCTGTGCTGCCGCGTGCCCAGCTGGTGGGCACGCCGTCACCCGCCTGGGACAAAGGGCCGCAGGCCAGGTAATGCAAAGGGTATGCCTGACAAGGTCTGCACCAACCTCAACCGGGTCCAGGGCAGAGCCCTGGTGCTCTTTCTCCCGGCTTTCTCCAGAGAAAGCCGGGCCCTGCCGGAGGCATTCCAACAACGCAGCAGGGTATGCCCACGTAAAAAAAGAAACGGTACCGAAGTACCGTTCCTTTATCAAGCATTTAGTCACACTTGCAGTCCTGCTCCACAGGCAGGGCGTAGCGATGGGTATAGGCCTCGTGGTAGAGGTCGAAGCTGTGGTGGCGGACCTCCTTGAGGCTGGTGATGTAGGCGTGGGGGTCGAACTCGTCCGACTGGGTCTCGATGAGGCCCAGTCCAATGTTGGAGCAGTGATCGGAGATCCGCTCGTAGTTGGTGATGAGGTCGTTGAACACGAAGCCCTGGTCCAGGGTGCAGATGCCCTGGCGGAGGCGGGAGACGTGGTTCAGCTTCAGCTGGTCGCACAGGGTGTCGATGACGTCCTCCAGGGGCTCGATGCGGTAGGCCAGATCCAAGTCGTTGCTGATGAAGGCGGTGAAGGCAGTGTGGGTGATCTCGTTGACGGCGTCAAACATGACCCGCAGCTCCTTCTGGGCGGCCTCGGAGAACTGGATGCCCTTTTCGTGGATCTCCTTGGCGGCCTCGGCAATGTTCATGGCGTGGTCGGAGATGCGCTCCACGTCGCCGATGGTGTGCAGGTACTTGGTGACCTCCTTGGTCTGGGCCTCGGTGAGCTCCCGGGCGGTGATCTTCACCAGGTAGTTGCCCAGCTTGTCCTCGTACTTGTCGATAACGTCCTCTCGCTGCTCGATAAGGCGGTAGGCCTTGTCGGAGTAGTTGCCGATGAGGTAGAAGGCGTCTTCCAGGTTGGCCTTGGCCTCGGAGGCCATGTTGTGAATGGCCTCCCGGCTGTGCTCGATGGCCACAGCGGGGTGCTCGATGAAGCGGGCTTCCAGACGGGCGAAGTCCTGCTCCTCGGGGCCGGCTTCCTTGTCGTCCTTGAACATGGTGCAGACGATCCACTCAATGACGCCGATGCAGGGGGTCAGGACCAACACGGTGGCGAAGCGGAAGATGGTGTTCAGGGCGGCGATGGAAACCATGGTCATTGGCATGGACAGGAAGGAGAAGTCCATCACCATGTTCACAGCATAGAAGATGATGCTCCAGATGACTGCGCCCAGGCCGTCGGTGAAGAGGTAGACGAAGGCGGCACGCTTGCCGTTGACGTTGGCACCCAGGGAGGACAGCAGAACAGGCATGGAGGCGCCGATGGCGATACCCATGACCAGGGGGAAGGCCACGGCGAAGGTGATGGCGCCGGTGGAGGCCAGGGCCTGGAGGATACCGATGGCGGCAGAGGCACTCTGGAGGACACAGGTGAACAGGGTGCCCACCAGGATGCCCAGCAGGGGGTTGGAGAACTTGGTCAGCAGCTCCAGGAAGAACTCGCTCTCACGAAGGGGAGAGACGGCGCCGCTCATGGCGGACATGCCGAACATCAGGATGGCAAAGCCCATGAGGATGTCGCCCACATGGTTGTGGAGCTGCTTCTTGGAGAACATCCGCAGGATGACGCCGATGACCGCCACCACGCCGGTGAGGGTGGAGGTGGAGAAGAGAGAGACCCAGCCAGAGCCGCCCTCCAGAGCGGAAAGGCAGATGATCCAGCCGGTGACCGAAGTGCCGATGATGGCGCCCATGATGACGCCGATGGCCTGGCGGACCTTCATCATGCCGGAGTTGACAAAGCCCACGCACATGACCGAGGTGGCCGAGGAGGACTGAATGATGGCGGTGACGCCGGCACCGATGCCGACGCCCGAAAAGCGGTTGTTACAGATCTTGCCGAGAAGACGCTTCATGCCGTGTCCGGCACTCTTTTCGAGAGCGTCGCCCATGAAGTTCATGCCGACGATGAAGACGCCGACTCCGGCCAAAAGCCAAATCAAACAAGGGATCATTGCGGTGGTCAACATAGTAAATTTCTCCTTTTTTTCTACATCTTTCTCATCCTTAAACGCCCTCTTGGGCGCAAGGGAATGGGTTTCGAACGCGACGGCTTGGGGCTCTGCCCAAACCCGCCAA